>JAXHUA010000018.1:0-4282 GCA_034189695.1 Chloroflexota bacterium
CTGGTGGCCAGCTCCCTCACCTACTCCGTCGCTGGCATCGCGAGCAGGACCAACGGCTTCTCCGGCGAGCCTACGCTTGATGGTCTGGCCTGGCACCAGCGCGACCATCCCGAGGAGTACGAGGCCATCACCTGGTTCAACGACAGTGTAGATGGGGTCGCGGTCATTGTGACTGCTCCCGGCTATGCCTATAGCGACCACGGTATAATATCGCAATGCACCGGCCTGCCCACGGTGCTGGGCTGGGAGGGCCACGAGTGGGTATGGCGCGGTTCGGACGTCGCCTACAGGGGCAGGAGGGCGGATATCGAGCAGATCTATACCAGTTCCGATACTGCGCAGTTGGCGGCGCTGCTGGACAAGTACGACGTCACCTACGTGTACGTCGGGCGCCTGGAACGGGAGATGTATGGCGAGGATGCCGGAGAGCAGCTCGCTGGCTTCATGGACGTAGTGTTTGAGAACGACGGGGTAACCGTCTACGCAGTGAGCGAGTAGTGTTCATCTTCTAGTTCGAAGAATGCAGATTGCGTATGTTGTAAGCTGGTGGGTAGCCCTGGAGGTCATCGGCCTGGTGACTTTTCCCCTGGTCGCCCGGCTGTGCGGTGGCCTCAACGATCGCGGGTATGCCATCACCAAACTGGTTGGCTTAGTGTTCTTGACGTACCTCGTTTGGGTACTCTCCAGTCTGCGCCTGCTCTCCTTCGGCTACGCCAGCATCCTGATCGGCTTCGCCCTACTGGCTGCCTTCTCCCTGTTCGTAGGCAGACATAACCTGAAGCTCCGGGACTGGCCTTGGAAGCAGATCGCGGTCAGCGAATCGGTCTTCACCGCTTCCTTTGTCCTCTTCGTCATCATAATGCTGGGAAACCCGGACATCTACTACTACATGGGGGACTACTATTCTAACTTTCACTTCCTGACTTCGATCGTGCGCGGCGGCTTCTTCCCGCCGGTTGACTCGTGGCTCGCTGGCGAGACTGTGTCGTACTACTACGGTGGGCACCTCCTCGTAGGCACACTGTCGGTGCTCGCGAACGTCCCGCCGGCTATTGCCTTCAACATAGCAGGGGCTATGTTCGCTGCCCTGGCCGTCAACGCATGCTATGGGTTGGGCTTCAATATCACGCAGCGGAAGGTGTACGGCTTTCTGACCGCGCTCCTCGTCTGCGTGGTAGGCTACATCTCCGGTGCCTTCCAGCTTCTGGCCTTCGCCTTTCACCGTCCCCTGCTGGGGTACGGGCCGCTGGGTGTCAGCGGCATGGCCGAGTGGTGGATCAATTTCGACTTCTGGACTGCTCCCGACCTCATCAGGGATTCCTGGGTTGGGTACCCCTACTTCAAGTTCGTCAGATGGGATATGCACTCGTACATGATGAGCGTGCCTTTCCAGGTTGGGTTCCTCACGCTCCTGCTCGCCTCGTTCAAGAAGGGCCGCGAGGCGGCGAAGGTGGTCCGGTGGGATATGGTGTGGGAAGTACTTGTGCTTGGTGTGTGTCTGGGGTTCTTCTTCATACTCAACACGTGGGAGTACGCAACCTACATCGTGCTTACCGTAGCTGCCTTCGTCCTGCTGCGAATAGGGCCGCGTCTCAGGACCAACGTCGCCATTCCCCTGGCGATCATTGCCTTGAGCTTCATACTGTACCTGCCGCACTTTCTCTCGGGGTCGGTGGGCGGCTTCAGCGGTCTTGGCCTGGTGCAGACACGGACGACGCTCGGCGGATTCCTGGAGTTCGGCTCGCTGTTGCTGTTCACGTGTGGCTCGCTGCTCTTCCTTCTCGCCCGGCGCGAGGTGTTTCGAGGGAGGAGGGCGGTCATCGTGGGGGCTGCCGTTCTCGCGGCCGCTGTCGTTGCCGCGGTGTTGCTCGACTTTTACATCCTCATCATTATCGTGCCCATGGGGCTGCTGTCGTTGTACTGCCTCCCGCGGCTCACGCCAAACTGGGGGTTGCAGTTCGTCTTGCTCCTCGTCATGATAGGGGCGGCGCTGGCCTTCTTCTGCGACTTCTTGTACGTCGACGATAGCCTCGGTGGGGAGTGGGAGAGATGGAACACGGTGACCAAGGTCTACATGCAGATATGGGTGCTGCTTGCCATACCGGCCTCCTACGCGGTTTACTATGTGGTGAAGAGCGTGGGGCGAAAGGCGAGGGTGGTATGGCTAGTGGTGCTGGCCGTTCTCGCTCTGGCCTGCCTTATCCATCCTGTGGGGCTGACCGCCAGCGCTCAGAGCGGGCGGCATGGCTTCCTCGGGCTGACCAGGGGCAGCCTCGATGGCATGGCCTACCTGGCGGAAGTGGACGTGGGTGATTACCACGCCCTCCGCTGGACCAATGAGGAGATCACAGGCTCACCGGTGATCGTGGAGGCTCCGAGGAGCGACATCGCGTGGAGCACACGCGTGTCAACCTTCACCGGGTTGCCTACCGTGGTGGGACATGGGATATGCGAGGTGACGTGGGGCCGCCCATGGGACTGGGTGTGGGAGCGGGAGCAGGATGTGGCTACCATCTATACCACGCTGGACAACGAGGAAGCGCTGGCGCTCCTCAGGAAGTACGACGTGAAGTACATCTACGTAGGGACGATCGAGCGAGAGACCTACGAGGAGGAAGGGCTGGATAAGTTCGCCCTGTATCCACAGGCGTATCGCCCGGTCTACGACAGCGAAGGGGTGGTCATCTATGAAGTCACCGAGTAGGCGATGGTGAGACGTCGATGATGCAGGTGGCATATGTGCTGGTGTGGTGGCTCGCTCTGGCGGTCATTGGCCTGCTAAGCTTCCCCCTCGTTTCCCGAATATGCGGGAGCCTGGCGGACAAGGGGTACTTCATCTCCAAACTGGTCGGGCTCGTGGTCCTAACCTTCTTCGGCTGGCTGTTGCCCAGCCTGCACATCGCCCCCTTCGGGTACGTCAGTCTGCTCGTGGCGCTGGCATTGCTGGCAGCGCTCTCTCTGTTCGTTGGCAGGAAGAACCTGCACCCGAGGACCTGGCCGTGGAAGCACATCGTCATTGGCGAGGCCATCTTCACCGGGGCCTTCGTTGTGTTCCTCCTTATCGCCATGGGCAGGCCGGACATTTACTTCACCGGCGCCGGCGACGCCTTCTTCAACTTCGCTTTCATCAAGTCCATTCCGCGGGCTGACTACTTCCCGCCGGTCGATCCGTGGTTCGCCGGGGGGACCATCCCCTACTACTACGGGGGGCACACTCAGGTCGCATTGCTCACCATAGGCACCAGGGTGCCCCCCGCCATCGCCTTCAACGTGGCGGGAGCGATGTATCATGCCCTCGCTGTAGCAGCAGCATACGGTCTAGGGTGCAGCATCACCAAGAGGAAGCTGTATGGCTTCCTAGCTGCTCTCTTCGTATGCATTCTGGGCTTCGCATCTGGTGCCTTGCAGCTCATGGCGTACGGTCTCGGCAGTCAGATACTCGACTTCCCCGCCGCGCAGGCCACCAGCATTATCGAGTGGATGCTCAACTTCGATTTCTGGAGCGCACCGTGGCTGGTCGAGGGTGGGCTGGTCCACTACCCTTACTTCTCGTTCGTGCTGGGGGACATGCACTCGTTCATGGTGAGCATCCCCTTCCAGTTGATGTTCATTACCCTCATGTTCGCCCTGTTTCAGAGGAGCCGCCTGGCTGAAAAGGTGGAGATGCGGGACACTGCGCTGTACGTCTTTGTGCTGGCGGTGTGCCTGGGGTTCTTCTTCATCGTCAACACCTGGGAGTATGCGACCTACACAGGGTTCACCATTGCCGCGTTCATCCTGCTGAGAATACGGCCGAGCCTCAAAGGGAATCTGATAGTGCCGGCCGCCATTATCGCATTGAGCTTCGTCCTGTACATGCCCCACTACCTGTCTGGCTCGGTGGGAGGCCTGAGTGGCATTGGCGTGGTAGCAACGAGGACCACGCTGGTGCAGTTCCTCGAGTACGGAGTGCTGTTCCTGTTCGCCACGTGTTCGATGCTGTTCATAGTGTCGAAGCGGGAGGTGTTTCGAGGTTGGAAGGCGATCTTGGTAGGGGTTGTGGTCTTCGCTGCCACCATCCTGGCCGGGGTTCTGCTGCGCTTTCATCTTCTGGTGGTAGTGGTGCCGGTGGGTCTGCTGTCGGTGTACTATATCTACAGGTACCGACCGGAACCAGAGATGCAGTTCGCACTGGTGCTTCTCGCGATGAGTGCAGCGCTGGTGTTCTTCTGCGATTTGCTCTACGTCAACGATGCGTTGAGCGCACCCTGGGAGAGGTTCAACACCGTCATGAAGGTGTACC
>JAXHUA010000180.1:0-14644 GCA_034189695.1 Chloroflexota bacterium
GCTCGCCGAACTCCCGCTCCCGCCCCTCGTAGAGCGCGGCGCCATGCTCCAGGAGTCGCTCCTCGACCTCGTTCCGGCTCATCCCCAAGACCGACGCCGCGTCGGACTGCGGCGGCAAAGGCATCATCGTGCTCACGTCTTTGAGCAGACCCTCAATATCCCATTTCTCAGCCTCATCACCGATGACATGCGAGCCGACCACCGCCCTGATCTCGCCGGCCACCATCGCCTGGATGTTTGACTTCAGATCAGCCCCGGACAGTATCTTGCGTCTCTCTTCGTAGATGACCTCGCGGTGCTTGTTGACTACGTCATCGTACTCCACCAGGTGCTTCCTGATATCGAAGTGATACCCCTCCGTCTTCGTCTGCGCCGTCTCGATCGCCTTGCCCGCCAGGGAATGCTCAATGGGCGTATCTTCATCAACGTCGAAACGCTCCAGGATACCCTTGATGCGCTCGCCGCCAAACCGCCGTGCAATGTCGTCCTCAAGCGATACGTAAAAGCGCGAGCTGCCCGGGTCGCCCTGCCGCCCGGCTCGGCCTCTCAACTGATTGTCAATCCGCCTCGCCTCATGGCGCTCGGTACCGAGAACGTGCAGCCCCCCGGCGCTGACCACCCGCTCATGCCTCTCCTGCCACGTATCGCCATCTGCACCATCGGGCTTTCCACCCAGTATTATGTCAACTCCACGGCCGGCCATGTTGGTGGCCACTGTGACCGCACCCGGCTGTCCCGCCTGGGCGATAATGGCCGCCTCCTTCTCGTGAAGCTTGGCATTGAGCACCTGATGGGGAATACCACGTCGCTTGAGAAGCTCGCCCAGCTTCTCCGATTTCTCGATAGATACCGTCCCCACGAGGACGGGCCGCCCCGCGCTGTGCAGCTCCTCGATCTCCTGGGCTACCGCCCGGAACTTCGCATCCTCGTTGGCATAGATGAGGTCGGGGAAGTTGCTGCGAATCATCGGCATGTTGGTAGGGACGACCACCACCTCCAGGCCATATATCTTGTGGAACTCCTCAGCCTCGGTGACCGCGGTGCCGGTCATCCCGGCAAGCTTCTCGTACATGCGGAAGTAGTTCTGGAATGTGATAGTGGCCAGAGTCACATTCTCCCGCTGGACCGTCACTCCCTCCTTGGCCTCGATCGCCTGGTGAAGACCCTCGGAGTAGCGACGTCCAGTCATCAGCCGTCCGGTGAACTCATCGACGATGACAACCTCTCCATCCTTGACCACGTAGTCGCGATCCCGCTTGAACAGGACGTGGGCCCTGAGGGCACTCTCGAGGTAGTGAGTCAGCAGGTAGTTGGACGGGTCGTACAGGTCGGGGGCCTTCAGCAGCCCTTCGTTCCTCAGCATCTTCTCCAGCTTGGAGATACCCTCCTCGGTCAGCGTGACAATCCTGTCCTTCTCGTCTATCTCGTAGTCCTCTTCTCCGTGCAAGCGCGGGACCAGCTTGGCGAAGGTCTGGTATCTCTGCGCCGCCTCGGTGGCCGTGCCACTGATGATGAGCGGCGTCCGGGCTTCATCGATAAGGATATTGTCCACCTCGTCGACGATGGCATAGTTAAGGGCTCGCTGCACACACTGCGACAGGTCGAGCACCATGTTGTCCCGAAGGTAATCGAAGCCGAACTCGTTGTTGGTGCCGTAGGTGATGTCGGCCTCATACGCCTGACGCCTGGTGACCGGCCTGAGATGGGTCCAGGCCGGGCCCTCCGAATCATGCTGCGCGTCGAAGACGAACGACGCCTCGTGCTGGATGGTCGCCACGCTGAGGCCGAGCGAATCATAGACGGGGCCCATCCAGTGACAGTCCCTCTTCGCCAGGTAATCGTTCACCGTGACCACATGAGTGCCCTTCCCGGCCAGCGCGTTGAGGTAGACGGGAAGCGTCGCCACCAGGGTCTTTCCCTCACCGGTCTTCATCTCGGCGATCTTCCCCTGATGAAGGACAATGCCTCCCTTGAGCTGTACGTCGAAGTGGCGCTGCCCCAGGGTCCGCGTGGCCGCCTCGCGCACCGCGGCAAAAGCCTCGGGCAGCATTGCATCCAGCGATTCGCCGCCGTCCAGCCGAGTGCGGAAATCATCCGTCTTCTGCCGCAATCCAGCATCCAACAGAGACTTGAAGTCCGGCTCAAGCGCGTTGATGCGGTCGACCAGCGGCTGAAGCCGCTTCAACTGCTTCTCGTTCGAATCCAGAAGAGACCCAAGCAGTTTGACCATCTTCACTCACCACCAATAATCTCGCGTGCCTTGTCAGCCATCGATTCCAGTACCGCCACCCTCACCTCCCCCATGCCGTCAACAGTGAAGGCATGGACGCAAGAAGCAGCGTCGGACTTCAGGATGCAGGGTATGCCGCTGCTCTCCAGCAAGCCCTTGATGACCTGCGCCTCAAGTTCGCCCGATGCGACGTACACATCGACGAGCTTTTCCCTCTCACCCATTCATCAACCGCCTCACTGGAACATGGCGCCCACCGAAAGCCCGCTGTGAATGCGGCGGATGGCCTCCCCAAGGAGCGGCGCCACGGAAAGAACGATGATCTTGTCACACGCCTTCTCGGCTGAGATGGGAATGGTGTCTGTGACCGCTACTTCGCTGAGCGGGCTTGCGGCGATCCGCTCCACCGCCGTCCCGGAGAGGACTGGGTGTGTACAGCAGGCGTAGACTTCGGTGGCACCATTCTGCACCAGGGCACCGGCCGCACCGGCAATTGAGCCACCGGTGTCTATCTCATCGTCAAATAGCAACGCTCGTTTCCCCTTCACGTCCCCGATGATGTTGAGTGTTTGGGTGCGGTCGACGTTGCCCAGCCGCCGCTTCTCGATTATCGCCAGCGGAGTGTTAAGCCTCTGAGCCATGTCACGCGCCCGTTTCGAGATGCCAATATCGGTGGCAACCACCACCAGGTCGACGAAATGCTTGTTCTCGAAGTACTCGCTGATTATGTACAATGCCGTAAGCTCATCCACCGGGATGGTGAAGAACCCCTGGATCTGCCCGGCATGGAGGTCAACGGTCAGCAGTCGGTTCGCGCCAGCCACCGTCACCATGTCCGCGATGAGCCTCGCGGTGATCGGCACTCTCGGCTGGTCCTTCTTGTCAGTGCGCCCGTACCCGAAGTACGGCACCACTGCGGTGATCCGCCCTGCCGAAGCCCTCCTGAGGGCATCGAGCATGATGAGAAGCTCCATCACGCTCTTGTTCACCGGCGAGGAGATTGGCTGAATGGCGAACACGTCCCGCTCACGGACGTTGTCCAGAATACGAACAAAAGTGTTCTCATTGCTGAACTCGAATACCTCAGCCCTGCCCAGAGCGATACCCAGGTACTCACAGATTCCCCGGGCGAGGGCGGGATGCGTGTTGCCGGTGAAGACCTTGAGTTCATCAATCACGGATCTCTCCTTGTCCAAACGTCTTATGCCTTGCCTCAGGACTGGCCTCCCCATCCCACACGGAAAGGCCGTACTTCCTTTCTCTACTACCACTCTGACGGTGGCTTGCCACTCAGGCAACCCACTTCCTCACCTGCCGGCAGACTACGCTCAAGAGCATCGTACCCGCTCCTAATAACGCCGCCGGCACCCTCTGCCTGCCTCCTATCACGAACCTCCCTATTCTAGCACAAGACGCCTTACAGGAACGAACCCAACAGGCGAGCAGGGACTACGTCATGCCCTCGAGCGCATTCCTCGCCGCCTCCACCTCGGCCCTGCGCTTGCTCCTGCCATGCCCCGTGCCAATCACCGCATCACCCACAAGCACTTCAACAACGAACTCCCGGGCGTGGTCAGGGCCGGTCTCGCTGGCAGTCCGGTACGTGGGCGTCACCTGGAGCCTGCCCTGAATGACTTCCTGAAGCCTGGACTTGTAGTCGACCGCGACCTTGCCGAGGACTGCATCCTTCAGGCCATCATCGAACAGCCTCAGGACCAGGTCCCTGGCCGCTGGGAAGCCGTTGTCCACCAGAACAGCGCCGACAATCGCTTCCAGAAGCCCGGCCAGAGTCGATTTCCTCTTGCGGCCTCCACTTGCCTCCTCGCCGTGCCCGAGCAACAGGTAGTCACCCAGACCATGTGAACTGGCCAGGCGAGCAAGGTTCTCTCCTCTCACCAGCGACGCCCGAAGCTTGGTCATCTCGCCTTCTGAGAGGTCAGGGCACTCCGCGTAGAGCTTCTCGGCGACCACGAAACCTAACAGGGCATCGCCAAGGAACTCCAGACGTTCATTGGAAGGGAGGGAGAAGTCAGGGTTCTCGTTCAGGTAGGAGCGGTGAACGAGAGACTGCTGAAGAAGGGATTGATCGCTAAAATGAACCCCGAGCAGTTCCTCGAGGGTATCGAGATCAGCCACGTTCAGCCCCCTAACAGGCCAGGATAGGCTGCGTGCATGCTTTTGTCAAGGCGAGAATGCTATAATCAGCGGTGAACCGATGGTGAGTCTACGCTCAAGGATGACAAAGCACCTGCCGGGCGAGCTGCTCCGCTTCCTCGCCACCGCCGGCGAGGTGGCACACGCCCAGGGCCGACGGCTGTATCTTGTCGGAGGAGCCGTCCGCGACCTGCTTCTGGGGCGCTCCAATCTCGACTACGACCTCGTCGTTGAGGGTGATGCGACTCTTCTGGCTCGTCAGTTGGCCCGGGCCAGCGGCGACAAGGCCAGAGTCCATGCCAGGTTCGGCACCGCCACGTTCCGCCACGGAGATGTAAGCATCGACGTGGCCACGGCGCGCCGCGAGACCTATTCCCGACCCGGCGCCCTTCCCGATGTGACGCCTGGAGGCATCGCCGACGACCTCTTCAGGCGCGACTTCTCGATAAACGCCATGGCGATCGACCTGACACTCGGCTCCTTCGGCAGACTCCTCGACCCCTTCGCCGGCAGAGACGACCTGAATCACAGGCTGATTAGGGTACTCCATGACCGGAGCTTCATCGATGACGCCACTCGCATTCTGAGAGCGCTCCGCTATGAACAGAGACTGGGGTTCAAGCTGGAGAAGGCCACTGAGACCCTGCTGCGCCAGGGCACGTCTATGCTCGATACCATCAGCGGCGACAGGGTCAGGCGCGAGACGGAGCTCAACCTCCAGGAGGAGCACCCTGAGCGCATTCTTGCGCGCGCGGAGGAACTGGGTGTCCTGAAAGCGGTCCACCCCGCGTTGAAAGGGGACGGCTGGCTTGATGGCAAGCTCAGAGAGGCCTCACGAGTTGCGCCAGCCGATACGGACCTCTTCACGGCCCTGTTGACCTACAATATGACCGCGGAGCAAAGCGAGCAGGTGATGGACCGACTCAACATACAGGGCGGACTGAGGCGGAGTATCATGCAGGTGCACCGGCTGAAAGAAGCCTACAGGGGCCTCGCCGCCCCTGACCTGCCCCCAAGCCGCGTGTTTCGGCTTCTGCACCCGTATTCAGCGACCGCAGTGAGTGCGTGCGCCATCGCCTGTGACTGTCCTGCGGTGCGGAAACGCCTGGAGCACTATCTTGTCGAACTGCGCCACGTCACAACATGCCTTGACGGCGACGATTTGAAGGAGCTGGGGGTTGAACCCGGCCCTGGCCTGGGCAGGGTGTTGCGCGCCCTGCTCGACGCCAAACTTGACGGCAGGGTCAGCACTCGACAGGGCGAGGAAGTCCTGGTCCGCCAATGGCTAGCGGACGGCAAAGGAGCACAACTTGGAAGAGACCTGTGATGTTTGCGGCAAGCCGCTCGACGACAAGAACTATGCCCGCTGCCGGATATGCGGCAGGAAGTTCCACATGGCCTGGTCCGTGGATGCCGACGTGGAGAACTGCGGCTGCGTGTGGTTCAACAACCAGTCTTGTGGAATGGCATTCGCGTGCCGGTCCTGTATCGATGAGAAGCCGGAACTGAAGGAGTTGATCGTTGATACCCAAGAGGCACCGCCCTTCTAGTGCGCGATGTCCACGAGTATGATGCGAGGGGAGCACTGGCATGGCCGGCACCAAGGTACTGATTGTGGAAGATGACGAGACATTGCTTGAAGTGCTGCGCTATAACTTCGCCAGGGAGGGGTACCGCGTCGCCACGGCTACCGACGGGGGTGCAGCACTCGACGTGGCCCGGTCGGAAAGGCCGGACCTGATCGTCCTCGACATCATGCTCCCCGGACTGGATGGTCTGGAGGTCTGCCGTATCCTGCGTAAGGAAACGACGGTGCCTATCCTCATGCTCACCGCCAAGGCGGAGGAGATCGACAAAGTCGTGGGGCTGGAGCTAGGGGCCGACGACTACGTGACCAAGCCTTTCAGTGTCAGAGAGCTTCTCGCCCGCGTCCGAGCCATGCTGCGCCGCGTGGACATGATGCAGCAGCCTGCCGCGGCAGCCGAGGACGCCGTTCCGACGATCAGGTTTGGAGAACTCGAAATCGATACTGCACGCCACACGGTCGTCCGCGGCACCTCATCGATTGCCCTGAGCCCGAAGGAATTCGAGTTGCTGGTCTTCTTAGCGAGGAACAAGGGGCGGGTATTCAGCCGTGACGTCTTGCTGGATAGGGTCTGGGGCTACGAGTATGCCGGTGACACCCGAACCGTCGACGTCCACGTCCGGTGGCTCCGGCAGAAGATCGAGACCGACCCAAGCAAGCCGCGATACCTTCTTGCAGTGAGAGGAGTGGGCTACAAGCTCGAGGAGTAGGCCGATGCGCCACAGCATCCGCTGGCGAATCCTCATACCCTTCGTAGTGCTTATCCTGGCTTCGATATGGGGACTGGGGCTCTACCTGTCTCATTCCGCCGCCAGCCGCTACACGGAGAGTCTACGCTCCCAACTGACCGACCAGGCCTGGCTGGTCGCCGGCGCCGCTGAGAGCCTCAGCGACGCCGACCCCGCAGGCACGGATGCGCTGGCAAAGGAACTCGGAGGCCGCATCGATGCCAGAATCACTCTGATAGACGAAGACGGGGCAGTGCTGGGCGACTCCGAGAGCGACCCTGCGACAATGGAGAACCACGCCGACCGGCCCGAGGTTGCCCAGGCGCTGGCAGGCAGCGTGGGCACAGACACCCGCCACAGCAGCACGCTCGGCTACAGCATGATGTACGTGGCAGTCCCCATAGAGGCAGATGGCGGCGTGGTGAGGGTCGCACGTGTTGCGCTCCCCCTCACGCAGGTGAACGCCTACGCCGCCTACGTCAACTACATCACCGCCATCGCCAGCGCCATCGCGTCGGTTGCGGCCGTGGTGATCGCCCTCCTGATAGCCAGGAAGACGACCAATCCGATCCGTAAGCTTACAGAGATGTCCTCGCGTCTTGCCGAGGGAGACCTGGACCACAGGATTCTCATCGACTCCCGGGATGAGATAGGGGAGCTGGCGAGCGCCTTCAACCAGATGTCCTCGAAGCTCAAGGAGTTGGTCGGCCTCATCTCAGGAGAGCGGGACAAGATCGCGGCCATTCTGAGCAACATGGCCGACGGAGTCGTAATCGTTGACGACCAGGAGCGGGTCGTGATGGTCAACAGCGCGGCTGAGAGGATACTTGAGGGGAAGCAGGACGAGATGATGGGCCTTACGTTTGTGGAGGCGGCGCGCGACCACGAGATGGTCGACGTGCTGAGGCGCTGCATCCAAACGGGTGAGCAGCAGAGCGGCGTGGTGGTGACAGACCCGCAGCGGAGATTCGTCAGGATGGTGGCTACGCCGCTGGACAGCGACGGGATGCGCGGCAGCCTCATCATCCTTCAGGACCTCACCGAACTCCGCAGACTGGAGACCGTGCGGCGCGACTTCGCCACCAACATCTCCCACGAACTCCGCACTCCTCTAGCCTCGATCAAAGCGCTGGCGGAGACACTCAAGGAGGGAGCCAGGACCGACCCATCCGTTGCCGACGATTTCCTCGAACGAATCAACGTCGAGGTGGACAAGCTAAGCCAGATGGTCCAGGAACTGAGCGAGCTGTCCCGTATTGAATCCGGTGAAGTCAGTTTCGAACTCGAACCCATCGACATCGCTGATGTGATAGACCGGGTCCGACAGAGGCTCCACGTGCAGGCTGACAGAGCAAAGCTCAGCATAGATATCGACGTTCCTCAAGACCTGCCGCGCCCGCTCGCCGACGAAGAGGCGATCGAGCGCGTTCTTCTCAACCTCATTCACAATGCCATCAAGTTCACGCCAGCGGGCGGGAAGATAACCATCTCGGCCCGTGCCAGCGACGACGAAGTGGCCATCTCAGTCAGCGACACAGGTGTGGGCATCCCATCCGATGAGCTGCCCCGCATCTTCGAACGTTTCTACAGAGCGGACAAGGCAAGAACAGGAGGTGGAACGGGTATGGGCCTCGCCATTGCCAAGCACATTGTCCGCGCTCACCACGGTGACATCTGGGCCGAGAGCACCACAGGCCAGGGCGCCAGATTCACCTTCGCACTCCCCGCGGCACAGGAACAGTAGACCAACCTTAACCAAGCCTTAACCTATTCATTACCCGTTCTTAAACAAACGTCACACTTGGCCTGGTATGCTCGACATAGAGAGCGAAGACCGAGTCTGACCCGCTGCCGACCGCCGACGGACGAGACTGAAGCAAGAGTAGAGACACTCATCGAGGTAATGCAGAACGAAGGGAGGTGATGCATGGAAAGACAGAGCCTGGCGTTGATTGCCCACGACTCGAAGAAGGACGACATGGTCCGCATGGCAGAGGCGCACCGCGAGGAACTGAGCACCCTTTCACTGGTCGCCACCAGCGGTACGGGCAGGCTTATCCACTCGCGCACCGGGCTGCACGTCACGCTGGTACGAAGCGGTCCTCACGGCGGTGACCAGCAGATAGGAGCGCTCGTAGCCAGCGGTGAGATACAGGCGGTGGTGTTCCTCCGTGACCCGCTGCTGGCGCAGCCCCATGAGCCCGACATAACAGCACTGCTACGGGTCTGCGATGTGCACAACGTACCGGTGGCCACCAACCTGCCAACGGCCGAGGCGGTGCTGCGCATGCTGTATGGGCATGAGAGGGAACTGAATGGAGCAAAGCTCCTTGCGCCCTCCGCCAACTGAGGGTCCGAGCCCCATCCCCCTGGTTGACAGCCTTTGTAGCACGGACTGGGGAGTCCACAAGTCAAGGAGGTAGCATGGACACAAGACGAAGGAAGAACTGGTCTGTCGTAATCCTCTTATGCTTGCTCGCTGTCGTGCTGGCCCTTGCTGGCTGTGGCGGTAAGGCCAGAATCACCGAGGCGGGTTCAACAACGGTCCAGCCGTTGGCGGAGAAGCTGGCCGAGGCATTCATGGAGGACAATCCCGACGTCGAGGTCATTATCCAGGCTGGTGGCTCCAGCACCGGCGTCAAGTCCTGCAATGAGGGGACAGTCGACATTGGGGCCGCCTCACGTGAACTGAAGCCCGAGGAGCCCGACCTGATAACACACCTTCTCGCCCGTGACGGCATCGCCATCGTGGTGCACCCCTCGAACCCGGTCGCAGGCCTGACCACGGAGGAAGTGAGGAGCATCTTCGCCGGCGACATCACCAACTGGAGCGAGGTCGGGGGTGACGACGAGGCTATTACCGTGATAGCCAGGGAGGAAGGGTCCGGCACCAGGACCGCCTTTGAAGAGATGGTAATGGGAGAGGAACTCGTCACGGCCACCGCCATCCTTCAGCCGTCCAACGGCACCATACGGACAGCCGTCGCCAGCACGCCGGCATCGATAGGATTCATGTCGTTCGGCTACGTGGACGAGGCGGTGAAGTCACTGGCCATCGACGGTGTGGAGGGCTCGGCGGAGAACGCCAAGACCGGAACGTATCCCATCGTGCGTCCCCTCTACTTCCTCACCAAGGAAGAGCCTGAGGGCCTCGTCAAGGACTTCATTGACTTCTGCCTCGGCTCAGAGGGTCAGGACATCGTCCAGGACCAGGGCTACATCCGCGTGGACTAGCCCTATCGTCTGAAACGCGAGCGGGACACCTGTCTCGCTCGCAGAAGGGCAACGATGCGATCTCGTTATTTCATTGACCGTACGGCCAAGTACGTGGTGCTCATCAGCGCCTCGGCCTCCTTCCTGGTGCTGCTGGCTATCGGGGTCTTCGTCTTCGAAGAAGGTTTGCCGGCGTTTATGGAAGTGGGTCTGGGGAACTTCCTGTTCGGCACGGAGTGGCGCCCCGGCATAGGCCAGTACGGCATCCTCCCCATGATAGTCGGCTCGGTTGCGGTCACCGCCGGCTCCATGATTCTCGCCATCCCTCTCGGCATCGGGTGCGCCATACTTCTCGCCGAGGTCGCACCATACCGCGTCCGCCAGGTCCTGAGGCCGGCGGTCGAGCTTCTGGTCGGCATCCCATCCGTCGTCTACGGACTCGTGGGCATGCTGCTCGTGGTCCCCCTGATACGCGAGATTGCCGGCACGGGCTACAGTGTGGCCGCGGCATCGATCGTGCTCATGGCCATGGTGCTTCCCACCATCGTCGGCATAAGCGAAGACAGCATCAGGGCTGTGCCCTCCGACTACAAGGAAGGGGCCCTGGCCCTCGGGGCGACCCAGTGGCAGACCATATGGAACGTACTCCTCCCGGCGGCACGGTCCGGCATCATCGCGGCGGTCGTGCTGGGAATGGGCAGGGCCATCGGAGAGACGATGGCCATGATAATGGTTATCGGCAACTCGGTGTTGATCCCCACATCACCCTTCAGCTCAGCACGCACGCTGACGGGCAACATCGCCGTCGAGATAACGTATGCCGCAGGTCTGCATGAGAGCGCCCTTTTCGCCACCGGTGTCGTCCTGTTCGCGCTCATTGTCATATTGAATAGCATCGCCGTTGTCGGCCTGAGAAGGGGGGTCCGTGTTCAGCTTCACCCCTAAGTTGACTCAGCGAGTCGCCATGACCCTGATCTGGGGAGCGGGGGCTGTAGCCGTTCTGATACTCCTCGCCGTCATAGGGTTCGTGCTCGTTCAGGGTTTGCCGTCGGTGACCTGGAGCTTCCTGACGACGGCCCCCAAGGGTGGCCTGAACGCCGAGGGCGGCATATCAACAGCGATCGTATCCACCTTCTATCTCATCGTCGTCACCCTCGTCGTCCTTATTCCACCCGGGCTGGGTGCGGCCATCTACCTGGCCGAATACGCCGGAGACAACTGGTTCACCCGCATCACCCGCTACGGGGTGGAAACCCTGGCCGGCGTGCCTTCCATCGTCTTCGGCCTTTTCGGTTTCGCCCTGTTCGTGACCGCCCTACTCTTCAACTACTCGATACTCTCGGGGGCCCTCACACTGGTCTGTCTTCTCCTGCCCACTCTCATTCGTACCTCCGAGGAGGCGATCAAGTCGGTGCCCCAGTCCCACCGCGAGGCTGCTCTGGCCCTCGGAGCGACCAAGTGGCAGACGATACGGCACGTGCTCCTGCCTGCCGCTCTGCCAGGCATTGTGACCGGGGTTATCCTGTGTGTGGGACGCGTCGTCGAGGAGACAGCATGTCTCTACGTCACCATGGGAGGCAGTGCGGCCATGCCCACCTCGCTTCTCTCTCCGGGTCGGACCCTGTCGCTGCACCTCTACTACGTGGCGACCGAGACCATTGCCTTCGACAAGGCCATGGCCACCGGCGCGGTGCTTATCATCATCATCCTTGTCATCAACACCACCACCAATTTGCTGTCACAACGCTTCCAAGCTAAGATGAGAGGTGCCTGATGCAGTACCCAATTGGGCCTTCAGGTATCACTTCATACGGCGGCGGAACGGCCCAGTTCTTGCACAACTTCAGGAATCGCACGCACGTGAACGGCTTCAATGGTGTGAAGCTCAGGACCGAGAAAGCGAGCCTGTTCTACGGGTCCTTCCAGGCGTTGCGGGAAATAACGCTCGACATTCCCGAACGTTCCATTACCGCCATCATTGGACCGTCGGGATGCGGCAAGTCGTCATACCTGCGGCTGTTCAATCGAATGAATGACCTCATCGGTGGAGCCAGGGTTGAAGGCCGCGTCGAGCTTGATGGCGTGTCGCTCTACGAGGGCTCTGTCGATGTTGTCGAATTGAGGAAGCGGGTCGGTATGGTGTTCCAGAAGCCCAACCCGTTCCCCATGTCGGTCTCTCACAACGTGGCCTTTGGTCCGAGGCGGCACGGAAAGAGAAACCGCAGCGAGCTGGACGACATTGTTGAGAAAAGCCTGCGACAGGCCGCTCTGTGGGATGAGGTTAACGACAAGCTCAATCAATCGGCTCTGGCCCTCAGCGGCGGGCAACAGCAGCGCCTCTGCATCGCGCGAGTCCTGGCGGTTGAGCCCGAGGTTATCCTGATGGATGAGCCATGCAGCGCGCTCGACCCTGTCGCTACCCTCAGGATCGAGGACCTGATGCGAGACCTGGCCAGGAACTACACTATCGTTATCGTCACCCACAACATGCAGCAGGCGGCTCGCGTGTCGGATATGGCGGCCTTCTTCATGATGGAGGAGGACAGGTCTGGAGTGCTGGTAGAGCATGGCCCGACATCGCAGATATTCACCAATCCGAAAGACAAGAGAACGGAGGACTACATAACCGGGAGATTCGGATAGCGCACTGCGTGCCGCTCAGCGCTCCGAACGAGAGATGCTCGCTCTGGCGTCACGAGGGCGCAGGCGGTACGCATGGTCACCAGGACTGTCCTTTCCCTTGGGACTCTGGCAACGTTGAACAGCATCGTATGGCACGAAATGGAGGTAGTGCCGCAGCGCGGAGGTGTCGACAATGGAGATACGAACGGATTTCCGACACAGGCTGAAGCAGCTTCAGGACGAACTGCTGGTCATGGGAAGCATGGTGGATAAAGCCATCGGCCGGTCCGTCGACGTCCTGAAGAACCGGGACCTGGAAGGCGCGCGTCAGGTGATCGCCGACGACCTCAAGATAAACAACAAGCGATTTGAGATCGAGGAGAGCGGCACCAAGCTGATTGCGACGCAGCAGCCGATGGCGGGCGACCTGCGCACCATCATCGCCGTCCTCGCGATAGTAACCGAGCTTGAAAGGATCGGGGACCATGCGGAGGGGATCGCCAGTATAACCATCATGATAGGTGACGAGCCACCTCTGAAGCCGCTCATTGACATACCTCGCATGGCGGACACGGCCAGGGAAATGCTGCGCCAGAGCCTCAACGCGTTTGTGGCCCGAGACGTGGAGGAATCGAGACGGATCTGCTCCAAGGATGACGAAGTGGACAACCTCTACGACCAGGTATACCGCGAGCTGCTCACTTTCATGATTGAGGATCCAAGGACGATCACCAGAGCCACACGCCTCATGTGGGTGGCCCACAACCTGGAACGCATCGCGGACCGAGTGACCAACATCTGCGAGCGTACGGCCTTCCTTGTGACCGGCAAGATGGAGGAGATCGGCGCCTCCAAGTACTAGACCGACGAGGCCCGTCCGTCACTTCGGCCGATTACGCCAGGCTCATCACGCCTCGGGCCCCTCCCGGGCCAACTCACAGAGCCTCTCCGCCAGGCCCGCTATGTAGTCGTGGTTCTCAAGCCGCTCAACCCAGGCGGCGGGCAGCGCGTCCACACCCAGGTGTGCGCCAGAGATGGCCCCAGCCATACAGGCGATGGTGTCCGTATCGCCTCCCAGGCTGATGGCGTAGACAACCGTCGCCGGGAAGTCACAGGGATGGGACAGGAAGCAGAAGATGGCCGTGGGCACCGACTCGAAGGCTTCGATCCCGTGACCAAGCTCCCGCACCACCTGTCCCCGGTCGTCGACGCGCCCGAGCAGCGATGTGAATGCGGCAATCTTGGCGCGGTAGACGTCCTCCAAGGCCAAACTGCCAAGCCGGGAGATAAAGGCTGAGGCATCAGGCGGGCTAGAGGGGTCTTCGGCGACCGCTAGCGCCACCGCCAGAGCCTGGAGCGCTGCCCCCTCCATGCCCAGCGAATGGGAATGCGTTATCAGGCTCGTCCCGCTCGCCACCTCGTGGAGCTTCACGTGGTCGTTCCAGTACAGAAGGCCGACAGGAGCCGCGCGCATGGCCGCCCCATTCCCGAAGGAACCGCCGGGGTAGACGTGTGAAGAAGCTCTGTCCCACGCCTCGCCGCTCCTTATGAGCCTGAACACGCGCGGCGGCCCGGGCCCGTAGCCGCGCCACGGCTCCTCAGCAAAGTTCTCAATGAAACGCTCCGCCATGTGAGCCCCGTCGAAGCCGTGGCACTCGATGAGCTACTCGGCCATCCCAATGGTCATGTGCGTGTCGTCCGTGTAGCGCAGCGGGCCACCAGCGCCAGCTATGACGTCGGCCTCAAGCCGGGCCGCCATTCTGTGGCCCTCACGCGAGGCGCCCAGGGCATCACCCAGCGCCGCCCCCAACAGCGAACCGAGGAACTTCTTCCGCAACCGCTCGCTATCCACGTCATTCACCGCCACGAATCATAGCCCAGCCACGCCAGCCGTTCAACCTGCGCCGCGAACCTCAGCGCATCATGCCGGCCCCGCTGAGAACCACCCCCCGTTTGCCTCCACCACGGCTTCCCGCGCCCCCTGCCATCCCGCGTGTTGCGTCAATAGAAAGTGTTACCGAACGGTGGTTGGTTGCCTCATAAATGAGGTTACCGAAGCCTCCTTTCCTTGGGCATGCTCAGCCATGGCCCATAGTGTTTCCAGTTGACGGT
>JAXHUA010000181.1:0-5295 GCA_034189695.1 Chloroflexota bacterium
GTCGGATCCTGTAATAAAATGGGACAATGGTACACTCGTTACCGATCCATAAAGGTGAGTGTCATATCCCGTTGACGGTTACCTCATAAAAAGGCTCTTCGATATCTTCAAGGATCTTGTTCGGACCTCCCCGGTTCGATGCGGCACGAGGAAGGCGTTTCGAATCTGGTCCAGATCGTCAATCGCACTACCGCGTACCGGGCTTCGTTTCGGGGGCTGGTGGGCTTCGCTGAGGAAATCCGGGACTGTGACCTGCTTTGCATGTGTGGGAGCGACGAGTTCTCGCTGGGCCAGGAGCAACAAACGGTGCTCTCAAACTTCTTCGGTAGAGGTGGAGTGCTCTTCGGGGAAGGGTGCCGGCAGGAGGGGGGCGAGGCTAAGGCGTTCGGCCAGGCCTTCGCCAGCCTGGCGCAGACCCTGGGACGGAGCCTGCGCTCGGTAGACCGGGGACACGCTTTGCTGGCGGCGCATCACCTGTTCGCCGCAGCGCCGGGCGGCCTGGAAGGGCCGGCAATGCTTGTAGAGGACCAGGGGATGCTCTACAGCGACGGCGACTATGGATGTGTCTGGGCCGGCGGCCGTTCTGGCCGGCCCATGTCCAGAGAAGCTATCCGGGACGCCCTCGAACTGGGCGTGAATATCGCGGTGTACGCGCATCAGCGAACGCAGTACCACGCGCGAAGGATACTGGCGAAGCCGGAGCAATAGGGGGACACACCATGTCGGACAAGATCAGCGTCACACTGTCTCCAGACAAGCTCGAAGTGGCACCAGGTGAGAGTGTCACGACGACGGCCACCATCAAGAACGCCGGAGACGTCGTCGAGGCCTACGCGGTCGAGATCGAAGGACTGGAGCCAGAATGGTGCGCGCTGTCGGTCACAAGCGTATCGCTGTTCCCCGGCGACCAGGAGCAGGTCCAGGTGACTGTCCAGCCGCCGAAAGCAACCTCGAGCAAGGCGGGTTCGTACACTGCGGCGATAAGGGTGGTGTCCGGCCGGGACGCGACGGTGGAGACGAAGGCGCAGCTTGCTGTCGAGGTAGGCCGCTACATGGGATTCGACGTCGGCCTGTCTCCCGGGAAGGCCAGAGGCAGGAGAGGTTCCTACAGGTTGACCATCGTCAACACGGGGAACGTCGCGACGACGTATACGTTTGTCGGTCAGGACACCGAAGAGGCATGCCGATTCGAGTTCGGAGAGAATGCGGCGACGCTGGAGCCGGGCGCCACGGCTGAGGTCCCGGTTACCGTCGACCCGAAGAAGAAGCCCTTCACTGGAAAGGCCAAGACGTACAACTTCACCATAACGGTCAGCTCACATGCGAGTGAGGCCGGTGAGAGCAAGAAGGTCCAGGGCCAGCTGGAGTGTACGCCGCTTATGCCGGTGTGGGCCCTGGCGGTGGCGGCGGTAGCGGTGGTCGCCATCGTCGTTGTGGTAGTGGTACTGGCTATGGGGGGTGGAGGGGGGCCGAAGGTGAATATCAGTGCTTCTCCGGCCCCGCCGAGCGGCTGTCAACAGGTTACGTATACCGCCACCGCGTCGTCTCCCAGCGGCATTGACAGAATACAGATATGGATAGATAGTCAGTTGAAGAAGGAGTGCTACGGCGCCACGAGCTGTAGCTACACCGAGGGGCCTTACTACCTTCAGCGAGAGCTGAACTACGAGGCCCGGGTCTGGGATATGGACGGCAAACAGGCAACGAGCGGTCTCAAGGTGTTCCAGATAACGTCACCGTGCCCACCCTAGATGAGCGTGGCGGCGTTGGGGGTGTCGATGGCGCAACAGGTGGGACTGTTTCGTAGCTCTTGTTCAGAGGGTAACATCGGCCTTTGAGGCTACTTGTGAAGTAGTTCTTGGGAGGGAGAACATGTCGGACAGAATCACCGTCACGGTGTCACCGGACAGGCTACAGGTGAGTCCCGGGAGCGTGGCCCAGGCGACGGTCACTGTCAAGAACGCCGGCGACGTGGTCGAAGCTTACTCGATCACTTCTGAGGGGATGGACCCGGCATGGTGCGCTCTCTCAGTCTCTAGCGTGTCGCTCTTTCCCGGAGACGCGGAGCAGATACAGCTCACCGTCCAGCCTCCCAAGGTGAGTGCCAGCAAAGCAGGCTCGTACACGGTGACCATCAAGGTGGCTTCAAACCGTGACCCGACGCTGGAGACAACGGCGCAGGTCGTCGTCGACCTGGGTCGCGTCCTGGCGTTCGACGTCGACCTCTCTCCGAAGAAGGCGAGGGCACGAAAGGGGTCCTATACTCTCACTATCAGCAATTCGGGCAATGTGGCGGCGACGTACACCTTCGCCGGCAATGACCCGGAGAACTTGTGCCGCTTCAGCTTCGAGCCAAGCTCACTGGTCGTCGAGCCGGGTGCCACCGCCGAGGTGCCGGTAGTGGTCGACCCGAAGAAGAAACCCTTCACCGGAAGGTCGAAGAACTACAGCTTCACCATCACGGTCACGTCGCATGCCAGCGAGGAGGGCGAGACCAAGACAGTCCAGGGAGAGCTGGAGTGCAGGCCAGCCATGCCCCGATGGGCCATTGTCCTGGTGTCGCTCGTGGTGGTGGCGGCTGTAGCAGCGGCGGTCGTGCTTGTGTTGATGTTGCGCGGCAACGCCCCCGTGATAGACAATCTCAGTGTCGATGTCAACCCCGTGGGTGTGGGAAGAACCTGCACCCTGACCTGCACCGCGAGCGACGCCGACGAGGACGAACTGACGTACGAGTGGACCGCCGACGATGGGGATGTCACGCCGGCGGGGAATGTGGCCACGTGGGAGGCGCACGACACCCCCGGCGAGTACACGGTAAGGGTGGTTGTCGATGACGGAACGGGGAGAACCGTGGAGGGCAGCGTTGTCATCAGCGTGATCCTCACCACCGGCGATATTGACGTCGATTCGAGCCCTCCCGGGGCCAGGGTGTACCTCGACGGTGATGACACCGGCAACATAACGCCCTATGTCATCACCGGCGTCGAGCAGGGGGAGCACACCATCAGGCTGGCCAGGGCGGAGAGCAAGGACCGCGAGGAAACCGTGACGGTCGTAGCCGGCGAGACAGCCTACGTCAACTGGGAACTGACACCGGCGCCGGCGCAGACGGTAACGCTGCAACCTGGACCGGCAACCGGCAAGGACTCGTTTGTGTCTGAGAACGACCCGACGTACGCCATGGGAGGCCCGATGTCATGGTTCGTTGCGACACTGGTGACGGCCGGGAACGACGCGACCAAGGACTGCCGTGCGTACCTGGAGTTCGACGTAAGCACCATTCCCAGCACCGCCGTGGTGACGATGGCCAGGCTTGGCCTGTTCCACGATCTCAGTGACGCGGGGGCGACAAACGGGCCGGTGGGCGCGTTCGAAGTGACGAGCGATTGGGACGACGAGGCCCTCATCTGGATCGACATACCCACGACAGCGGCGGACCCCGTCGATACGGTGACGCTTACCATGCCAGCCAGCCACGGGTTCGTCTTCTGGGAGATCGACGGCCTGGTTCAGGGCTGGGTCGATGGCTCTGTCGACAACTACGGCGTCATGCTTGCCGACGTCGACGAGAGCACGTCGGAGGGCTGGAAGTGGTTCTACTCGGCTGACTTCGGCAATGCCGCCCAGCGTCCCAAGCTGGTGATTACCTACTACGACCCCGAGCCGTAAGCGGTCGCGCGGTGGCCTCTCTCGGGTGACGTGGTGGCGTGCTCACGGTCGCAGCGGGACAAAGCACGGCGTTCGACCTGATGGAGACGGCAGGCGTTCGCCTGGGCGTCATGCTTCACCATCATCCTTCGACAGGCTCAGGGCAGCCTCTTACCCTCTTCTCGCCAGTCTCCCCAGGCGACTCGTCTCTGGCGAGAGTCGATGCCCAGGTGCCTGCCTGTGGCGGAGTCTTCGACCGCCGGGGGAGCGGGGTCGCGCGCTTCGCGGACGGCACGTGGCATCGGCGCCTTGAGGATGTGCTTACCAGGCACTATACTTGACGAAGAACTTACGCGAAGACACCCGCATCTGAGGCGATACATGGCCCATCATGACCTGGATGAGTTCGGCTACGAGTGGCATGACATACTCCACCTCGACGACGACGAGCAGGAGCACCTGAGCCAGGTTTCCCCCGAGGTGGAAGGGTGGTGCGGTCTTGCCAGGGAAGGGGGCATTCTGGTGGTGAGTTGCGTGAGCTGGAGTCCGACACTGGACAAGGCCGAGACAAGCTCGCCACAATTCGTCAAGGCACTGCTCACCCTGAGGTGCGCCAATCTGCTCAGGTTGAGCGCCACCTCCATCCTCACCGGCTACTACACCGGCGTAGCCGTGCTGCTTCGGGCGGCCTTCGAGTCGCTGGTGTACCTCCACCTGTTCGAGGAGAATGCTGATGAGATTGGTCTGTGGCTGAGGACGGAGCTGCATCCCGACCTTGCGCCGATGGGGCGCGACCGCTTGAGGCGGGAGCAACTCAACCGGGCCAAGGACTCGTTCGTGCGGCGTGCGCCTGGCGAGAAACGGGAGCGGGAGCTCATGCGGCTGCTGTGGGACAAGACGTCCCGACACATCCACAGCACCGTGGTGGGACTTGCGCAGACGTTCGGACTGGACTTCAAGGACCTCCTGCCCGACGGCTTCTGGGTGGCGCTGGAGAAGGCAGGGGACGACTGGGGCCTGGCACTTGACGTGATCTCTCTCAGGTCGGCCGACGGCAAGGCGTGGTCGAAAGGCAGGCGCACGCCCTATCCGAAGCAAGAGGTGAAGCTGCTTCTCACCGGACGCTACGATGACGAGGAGGCTGTCCTCCTGTCCGAACTGGCACTCTTCATCTGTCGCAGGCTGGCCGACCTGGCGTTCACCGTGTTCGAGGCGGATGGGGATCTCAAGGCCGAGTTCGACAGGTGGCGGCGTGAGGCCGGACAGCGATAGCCTGTCACCCCTGCGGGACGCTCCACCACCACCATCACACTTGACAATCATAGTCCCCTGGCATTAGCATCTCTGAATGTAGCTAGTTCCCCCTGAAAAAGTCGTGTGCGTGTTGCGTCAATAGAAAGTGTTACCGAACGGTGGTTGGTTGCCTCATAAATGAGGTTACCGAAGCCTCCTTTCCTTGGGCATGCTCAGCCATGGCCCATAGTGTTTCCAGTTGACGGTTGACCTGTTCATGAAGCCTTGCCGGGTTCAGGGAGCGGTACAGCTTCTCCAGAGCTTGCTTGGATTCGGCGTTCAGCACGCCGTGGTAGGGGGTCGTGGCCTCGTCGTACACCTTGCGCACTTTGGCCCCTTGCCTGCTCTTGTGCT
>JAXHUA010000182.1:0-5402 GCA_034189695.1 Chloroflexota bacterium
CGGGTACGCCCCACCCCGAGAGTGCTTCGGCGCTTCGCGCCTCGCAATGACAAAGGGGGCCGCGCCTCGCAATGACAAAGGGGGCCGCGCCTCGCAATGACAAAGGGGGCGGCGCCTCGCAATGACATAGGGGGTGGGCCTCGCAATGACAAAGGGGGCCGCGCCTCCCAATGACAAAGGGGGGCGCCTCGCAATGACAGAGAGGGCGCCAGGGGAGCGAGGACAGGTTCCGCTCCCGCGTGCGCTCGGGGCTGTTCATGCCCCTCACTTCGCTCGGGACAAGGTTCGACGGGGTCACCACGAACGGCTGGAAGGTCGGCGCGCGGCGCGGGGCGAAAAGGGAGGGCCCCGCCCCCTTCGGGAAGGGCAGGGCCCTCATCTCTGTCACCACGCTAAACGGGTACTGCGTGCGCCGATGCCAGGGCTACTCCCATGGCGGGAACGGCGGGTCGAAGCAGTACCACATCATGTCGCGGTACTCGAAGCCGTTGAACAGCGCGCCCGGATAGTTCCACTGCCTGAGGTAGCACCCGTAGTCGTTCCTGTACCACGTGGTGCTGCTCGGCGTGAGCTCTGCCGGCTCGGGAATCCCGTTGCCGCCGTCCTCGTCGACCGACCCGTCATTGTCGTCGTCGTAGAAGTTCAACGGGTCCTCGTCCGTGGCGCCGTCACCGTCGTCGTCCACGCCGTCGGCGTCAACCCAGGCGTAACCCTCGACGCGGTATGCGTCCAAGGTGCCGAGCGGCACGGTGATGGACTCCAGCGCCGTACACATGTAGTAGCTGGAGCTCGGCGTGGAGATGGTCGACGTCGCGACCGAGATCCACGAGTTGCCCACCGCATACGGCCATCCAGCGTTCCCGCTAACTGGCATCACGCCGAGCGTCCATAGGTACAGCGTCAGGGGACCGAGCACGGTGGTCACGTTGTAGATGGTCTTCCAGTTGAGCATGGTGGTCTGGCTGTTGTAGAACTGGGCTCCGGTCACCTTGATGGTGCTCAGCATTGGGTTGTATCGCACCGGCTCGTTCGGTGCCCAATTCGAGTCGTAGAACGACGTGACCTGGCGGAACGTCGGGTCAGGCAGCACGATGGTGAAGTCGCCCACGACCTCGGGGTGGCCCTCGGGGAGCCACTCGACTGTGTGCATTGCGTAGCGGTCGTTGGAGTCGGGCGGGTCCGCGGGCGTCTTCGGCGACTTCCACCAGAAGACGTCGTAGATGCACCAGCAGCACGGCTCAGGAACCGGAGCCGTCATCTCGTGACAGCACACGTTGACGCTGTGGTCCTGCCCGTCCATGTGCACCGATACACCGGCGCAGCTAGCCGGGTCAAGCCCGTCGCACGCGCAGTAAGGCTCATCAACCTCGACGCCGTCGCAGATGCACATCTCTGGCGTCTGCGGCGTTATCGACACGTTGGTGCAGCACGGCAGGTCAGTGAACACCTGTGTCGCCCCTGCCAGCACCGTCACCGGCGCGCCGCCGTCGATGCTGACATCGACCGGGCAGCAGCCGCACGAGTTAACCGTCAGGTCGGCAGCCGGTTTGAGGTTGCAGTTGGCCGACACCGTCTTGTCCGTGCCGTCCATGTGCACCTGGGCGCTCCCGTTCGTGGACGAGTCGACGCCGCTCCAGCTCACGAAGTCGCAGCACTCGTCGCTGTCGTCCGCCGTGAAGGTCACGGTGGTGCAGCAAGTGATGTCCTGGAACGTCGCTGACGTACCCGCAGCCACGGTCTGGTTGACAGGTGCTCCCACTGTCACGTCGCAGCAGCTCTGGGTCTGGTCGACCGTCAGGTCGGACTGGAGAATGCTGCAGAAGGCGGTCACCGTCGACGTCCCGGTGATCGTGATGTCGTGCGCCTTGGCGCCGGCATCCGACCACGAGTCGAACTGGCAGCACGCGTCGCCATCATCAGCGGCAACGTTCAGCACGTCGTTGAACTCCAGGCCGGGGAAGGTCTCGCTCTCTCCCGCCGCCACACTGCCGGTCGCAGCACCGCTGACGCTGATCGGGCAGCAGCCGCTGGAGACAACAGTAAGCGCGTACGTCTCGCTCGTGCAGTCCGCGGTCACCGTCTTGTCGGCGTCCATGGTCACGCTGGTCGACTGGTTGTCGTCGGCGGTATCACCGATCCAGCCGTTGAAGGTGCAGCCGCCGGAGCTTACCGCGTCCAGGGTCACGACCGCAGGCGAACCTGCCTCGCACGGGACGCTGAAGGTGTCGCTGGAGTACGCGGCCACCGTGTGGTTCACCGGCGCTCCAACGTCCACCGAGCAGCAGCTCTGGCTCTGGTCAACGGTCAGGTCGTACGAGGCGGTCGCGCAGACCGCGGTCACCGTCTTGTTGCCGTCCATCAGGACGCCATGCGACTTGCCGCCGGCATCGGACCAGCTTACAAACTCACAGCACGGGTCGGAGTCGTCAGCCTCCACAACGACGGTGGTGCCCTCACGGATGTCCGCGAAGGTCTCCGTGGCACCAGCGGCCACCGCGCCCTGTCCGACCACCGTGATCGGGCAGCAGCCGTCGGAGACCACCGTCAGGTCGTAGTAAGCGTAGGCCGCCTGCTTCTGGTTCAGGCTGAACTCGATGTCGAAGCCGCAGATGTCGGTCATGATCTCGTTGCCGACTTCGCACGGCACCCACCAGAAGATCTCCAGGCCGATGCAGCTATAGGCATCAAGGTCGCCCAGAATCCAGTTGATGCACTCGATGTCGGTGAACGCTCCCTCGGCGATCTGCGTCTCGTAGCTGCCGTTGTCATCGAGGTCGACGCTGATGCGCATCATCAGGTTCTCGCACAGCTCCCCGTTGCCGGGGCCGTCGGTGGTGTCGACGTCGGACTCGGGCTCGGCGATGCCGTTGTCATCGTTCTCGGTCATGGTGAGGTGCAGGTCGGCCTCGCCGTCAACGCATCCGGTGTTGCACAGGTCAATCTCAACCGTTGCCTCATCACAAGGCGCCACACACTCCACTTCGAAGAACGTGGCCACATTCGGGTCGTCGAACCCGTTGACCTTGAGGTCGAGGGTCCCACCGGCGAAGTAGTTGTCGTTGCTGTGCTCGTAGTCGCTGAAGTAGGCCCACGTGCCGGCACCAACCATCGCCGCCACAAGACAGATCAAGAGCACGCTGAAAAGCACTTTCTTCATTTCGTCTCACCTCCTTTCCAGTGTAGATTTGCTTTTCTGGGTTTATCCGTCCTCGTCGCTCCTCTCGGAGCGCGAGGCTTCACCCCTTCAGTAGTAGTGGTCGACCTGGCCACGGTCGACGGCCTCGGGCCTCCCGCGCCAGGACTCGCCCGCCTCGCCCGTGCCGGCCCCACCCTCGGCGGAGTGTCCCCGGTCCCCTTCGCCGCAGCCTTCTCCCGCGCCGGCCGCCTGAAGATATCGAACACCAGGTAGCCGATGAGGAGCAGCGCCGGGACCACGATAAGCACCATCCAGCCCATGGGCGTACGGGCGAACCGGGATACGTAGCCAAGGTAGGGAATCCTGAATAGCAGCACGCCCTCGACGCTGGAGAAGGGCACCAGCCACGGGTCGACATCCTCGAGGGCGTCGCCCTTCGTCTGTATGCCCCCTTCCTCTATCGATACCACCCGGTGGGCGATGGAACGTTCGTCCTGAACGAATCCTATAACCATGCCGGGCTGGAGCTGGCTGATGTCGGAGACCGACTTCATGATCGCTACATCGCCCATCTCGAGCGCGGGCTTCATGCTCTCGCTCCTGACGATCTTGGCATCGTGCGTCGGGGAAAAGACGAGGAAGGCAATGCTGGCGGCGAAGAGGACGGCGATGCCGACCACAATGTAGGCTATGACTTTTTTCATCCCGTTCCGCAACCCAACTCCTGCAACTGCGTCAACCACACACGAAAGAAGGCCAGCCGCTCCGGCACAGGCGACGCGGCTGGCCTTGTTGACAACCCATTTGCCTTGTGGTATACACCACGTACGTATACGGGTGCTGCGTGCGCCTGATGCCCTGGCCCCGGTGAGTCACCACCTCATGCGGGGCCGCTTCTTTTCCGGTTCAGCTACTGCCTGGTGTCATGCACCTCCAAGAATTAAAAAAACCGACCCTGCGGTCGGTTTAGCAATGGCTCCACGGAACCCAAGCTACCAAGTACAGGCTCCGCTTCGCTGCCCCCGCTTTCGAAGTCAAAGAGCTAGAACCTCGGTCTCGAAGAGTGCGCCTGGCACTTTGATTGGGATCTAGCGTCTCGCGCTGGATCACTGTTCGTTTTGTCTTCCGTGAGCCTGCCGGCTCTGGAGTCCCGGATAACCTCGCTTACTGTAGTCGAATATCGGCTACTTCAGCGAAGCTGAATTATACCACACGCATTTCTGCCTTGTCAAGTGGCCATTCACGCCTGGCGCCGACGCGCAGGCTGCCGACGCCTCGGCGCCACGAGCACCGCGGCGAGTGCGAAAAAACCCCCTCCCTCTAACTCCCTCCCGCCAGGGGAGGGAGGACTGGGGCCTCCACCCCACCATCCGCCCTGTCGTCGCGAGCGCAGCCGCAGGCCCCACCTGTCATTGCGAGCGCAGCGAAGCAACCCCGGCGGTGCGGTGCGACCCAGATACGCCCCACCCCGAGATTGCTTCGGCGCTACGCGCCTCGCAATGACAAAGGGGCCTGGCCTCGCAATGACATAGGGGCGTGGCCCGGTGACGGTGGAGCGCCCGCGCGTAGCGAGCGTGCGCTCGGGGCCGTTCATGCCCCCCGCTTCGCTCGGGACAAGGTTCGACAGGCCTGTCCTGAGCTTGCCGAAGGGCTCACCACGAACGGAAGGGGTGCGGCTGAACACGAACGGCACAACACATCCGTTCGCCCTCAGCCTGTCGAAGGGTGAACGGTGGAGCAAGCGTGTCCCCTCTCCCTTGAGGGGACAGGCTGGGGGTGAGGGTGGAGCGTGTGTGACCACCACGTGGCGCTTCCCTCTCCCTCTGACTCCCTCCCGCCAGGGGAGGGAGGACTGGGGCCTCCACCCCGCCATCCGCCCTGTCGTCGCGAGCGCAGCCGCAGGCCCCACCTGTCATTGCGAGCGCAGCGAAGCAATCCCGGCGGTGCGGTGCGACCCAGATACGCCCCACCCCGAGATTGCTTCGGCGCTACGCGCCTCGCAATGACATAGGGGGTGGGCCTCGAAATGTCAAAGGCGCGTGGCGCGGTGACGGTGGGGCGCCCGCGCGTAGCGAGCGTGCGCTCGGGGCCGTTCATGCCCCCCACTTCGCTCGGGACAAGGTTCGACAGGCCTGCCCTGAGCCCGCCGAAGGGCTCACCACGAACGGAAGGGGTGCGGCTGAACACGAACGGCACAACACATCCGTTCGCCCTCAGCCTGTCGAAGGGTGAACGGTGGAGCAAGCGTGTCCCCTCTCCCTTGAGG
>JAXHUA010000183.1:0-5640 GCA_034189695.1 Chloroflexota bacterium
GAGGTACTCGATGCCTCCGTCCGGGTTGGAGAACTCCACCCTCCACACCGTTACCGTCTCGGTCGACCCGTTGAACAGCTCGAAGCCAAGCTTGTGGACGCGGTCGCCCACGGTGATGACCGCCTGGAACGAAGCGGGGAAGACCTCCCCGGTCGAAGGTAGCGCCGTTGAGGTCGGTGTGGGCGTCGGCTGCGGCGTGGGTGTGGGGCGCGGGTCAAAGCCGCCGGTGGCGGCTATGGTGGCGACCGCAGCCATGGCGACCACGACGACGATGAGCGATATGGCGACGGACCTCCTGATGGGCTACCTCCACAGACTCTCGCGCTGTCGTACGATACACCACCCGCTGAAGCGGGCGACACGCCAAGAACGCTACTACTCCACTCTCGACGTGTCAAGCGACGCGCCCCGCGCAGGTTGCCAAGAGAGCGCTTCATGGTGCATCCTAGACGGTTGACGAGCGAAACGGCTGGAGGGGGACACGACGGAATGGGCAAGCTGCTGTGGGAGCCATCGGCGCAGCGCAAGGCGCAGGCCAACATCACCAGGTTCATCGAGTACGTGAACCGGCGGCACGGCACGGCGTTCCGCTCCTACCGCGAGCTGCACGACTGGTCGGTCACTGATGTCGCCGGCTTCTGGGCCGCTATATGGGACTTCGCCGGGGTGAGGTGCTCCAGAGGCTATGAGCGGGTCGTCGATGACCCCACCCGTATGCCGGGGGCAGTCTGGTTCAGCGGCGCCAGGCTCAACTTCGCCGAGAACCTGCTGCGTCACCGCGATGACCAGGCCGCGTTTGTGTTTCGCGGCGAGACGCAGAAGGCGGTCAGCATGAGCTACGCCGAGTTGTACGACGCGGTGGCGCGCCTGGCCAGGTCCCTGCGGGACATGGGGGTGCAGCCCGGCGACCGGGTGGCGGCGTACATGCCGAACATGATCGAGACGGCGGTGGCGATGCTCGCCGCCGCCAGCATCGGGGCCGTCTGGGTGTCCTGCGCCACCGACCTCGGGCCGGGCGCGGTCCTGGACCGCTTCGGTCAGATTGAGCCGAAGGTGCTGTTCACCGTGGACGGCTACTTCTACAAGGGCAGGACGTTCTCCACGATCCCCAACGCCGCCCAGGTCGCCGCGGGCATACCGTCGGTCGAGAGGGTTGTGGTCGTTTCGTATGCCGGTGATGGTCGGGGCGCGAGCCGCATTCCAAACGGGGTGCGCTACGACGACTTCGTATCGCCCCAGGGGGGGCTCGCCATCGATTTCGAGCAGCTGCCCTTCGACCACCCGGTGTTCATCATGTTCAGCTCAGGGACGACCGGCAAGCCGAAATGCATGGTGCAGGGGGCGGGTGGAGTCCTCATCAACCACCTCAAGGAGCTGATGCTGCACACCGACCTGAAGCGTGAAGACAGGATAATGTACATCACCACGTGTAGCTGGATGATGTGGAACTGGCTGCTCTCTTCTCTTGGGGTGGGCGCCACCGTGGTGCTGTATGACGGCAACCCGGCCTACCCCGACCCGGGAGCCATGTGGAAGCTCATCCAGGACGAGCGAATCACGGTGTTCGGCACCAGCGCCACCTACATCAACGCGCTGAGAAGCCAGGGGGTGAGACCCGGGGAGGACTACGACCTGGCGGCGCTGCGCCAGATATCGCAGACGGGCTCGCCGCTGTCGGCGGACGGGTTCGAGTACGTGTACCGCGACATCAAAGCGGACCTGCATCTGAACTCCATCTCGGGCGGCACGGACATCAACGGCTGCTTCGCTGCGGGGGACCCCACGGGGCCGGTGTACGCCGGCGAGCTTCAGGGCCCGTGTCTGGGCATGAAGGTCAGGGCCTACGACGAGAGCGGCAATCCGGTTCTCGACCAGCAGGGCGAGCTGGTATGTGAGGCCGCGGCTCCCTCCATGCCGCTGTACTTCTGGGACGACCCGGATGGCGAGAGGTACCGCGAGGCCTACTTCACCGTCTACCCGGGCGTGTGGCGTCACGGTGACTACATCGTGGAGCACTCCGACACCGGCGGGCTTACCTTCTTCGGCCGCTCGGACTCGGTCCTGAAGCCATCGGGCGTGCGCATCGGAACGGCGGAGATATACAACCAGATGGAGAGGCTGGAGGAAGTCGCGGACAGCATAGCCATCGGCCAGAGCTGGCAGGGGGACCAGCGCATCGTGCTGTTCGTCGTGCTCAAGGAAGGATACGAGCTGACCGCCGAGTTGGAGGACAGGATCAGAAGGACCCTTCGTGACAACGCATCGCACCGGCACGTGCCGGCCAAGGTGGTGCAGGTGCGGGACATACCCTACACGCTCAACATGAAGAAGATGGAGAGCGCGGTCACCAACATCATCCACGGCAGGCCCGTGGTGAACCGTGAGGCGCTGATGAACCCGGAGTGCCTCGACTGCTACGAAGGGCTCGACGAGCTACAGACGTGACAAAGGCCAGCGGGCCGCGGCCCGCCAAGAAGGCACTGGCAAGGGAGGAGTTGGCCATGGAGAATCCTGAATGGCGGGGACAGATTGAGCGAGAGCGCCGGGAGAAGGACGAGTTCCTCGCGCGAGATGGCGGCTCACCGCTCTCGCCGGCCGATCGTGGCGGGTTCGCCGGGCTGGACTACTTCGCCCCAGACCCCGGGTACCGGTTCGAGCTTGAGTTGCTGGAGCACAAGCAGAAGCAGATAGTGAGGACAACGTCATCGAAGGGTGGTGAACAGGAGTTCCTGCGCTGGGGCGAGTTCCGTTTTGGGATAGACGGCGCCGAGTACGTCCTCCAGGCGTACAAGGAGGCGCCGTTCGACAGCGGGGTGTTCATCCTGTTCAGGGACGCCACATGCGGAAAGGAGACCTACGGCGCCGGCCGCTATCTCGACCTGGAGGCGAAGAGGGACCGCACAACCGATGGCCGGTGGCTTGTCGATTTCAACCGGGCGTACAACCCATGGTGCGCCTACAGCGATGACTATGCCTGTCCCATGGTGCCTGGGGAGAACTGGCTTGACGTGTCGATAGCCGCGGGGGAGAGGTATCCGTACCGGTCGTCGGGATAGAGAGCGGCGGCATCGCGGCGGCTACTTCCTCCTCGCCGCCCCTGAACAGGTGAAGGAGCGCTGCTTCAGCTTGACCCACTTCCCTTCGTCGATGCCGATGACATTGCCGCACGGGCATTTGACATAAGGGCCGTCGCGCACGCTGTAGTCGGTGACGATGCGCCCTTTCCAGCAGTGCAGCAGCCGTCCCTTTCCCACCTTCTCGTAGCGAAAGACCCTGGCGCTGCATCTGGCGCATCGCACGGTGATCATGAATGTGAGACCCCTGGAGGATTCCAAGCTCGCCTGCGGAGCGCGACGCCGTCGGATGGCGCAGGCCCGGGGGCGAATGCTGCTGGTGGCCGGTCTACGGGGTGAAACTCCCCAGCATTGTGTCGAAGACCAGGTCGTAGGAGCTCCAGCACTCCTCTGAGCATTCTCCGGAAACGAGCCAGGCCGTGGAGCCCTCGACCACCAGGAGTTGCAGGACCGTTACCGTCACGTCGTCCCTGGTCAGTTGGCACTGGTGGCTCATCGCCGGCAGGCCAAAGAGCATCAGTTCCTCATCCGATACGTGCGTGTAGCCTTCCAGAGTTGAGAGATACTCCTGCTGCTGTGCCAGGAGGACCTGGACGCTCACCGCGTAGGGCAACTCCTGCCGCCCGACGGTGAAGGTGGAGCCGCACTGCGGGTCCCCTCCAAAGGCGACGAGAACGCCCTCCACGTACGACTCCTCCGGTATCTGCTCCCAGTCATTTGGGTAGAGAAACGAGAAGCCGTTGTCGTCATCGGCGTAGACCAGGAACCCCGGGATCGGTGTGGGTGTGGACCGCGGCGTCGGCGTGGGCGTGCTCTGGGGATTCGTGGTCTGGCCTGGGCGGGCCCTTATACCGGACAGACTGAAGACGACGCTGGCCACCAGTGCGAACGCCAGAATCACGAACACCACTCGGCTGGCTCTCTTCATCGGAACCTCCACGATGAGCAGGCGAACGGCCCGGGACGCTGATACGCGGGCCTCGTGCCTGGTCGCCCGCTATTCTAGCACAGGGGGACTGTCGTGTGCATCTCGTCTCGCGCCACACGTGCCGCGTTCACGCCGCGTTCTTGGGCGCGAAGCTCAGTGCCACTGAGTTCATGCAGTAGCGGAGGCCCGTCGGCGGCGGGCCATCGTCGAACACGTGCCCCAGGTGGGCGTCGCATCTGGCGCACAGCACCTCCGTTCTGACCATGCCGTGGCCCTCATCCACAGCAGTGGTGACGCTGGCGTCGGAGATGGGGGCCGAGAAGCTGGGCCAGCCGGTTCCGGAGTCGAACTTCGAGTCGGAACTGAAGAGGTCGTTTCCGCAGCACACGCACTGGTAGACGCCCTCTCCCTTGAAGTCGTGGTAGCGCCCGGTGAAGGGGGCTTCAGTCCCCTTCCTCCGCGTCACCTCGTACTGTTGCGGCGTCAGAATTCGGCGCCACTCCTCATCGCTCTTGACTACCTTGTCCACCTGCCACCTCCTCGCTGGTATGTGACGCCGCCATCCCAGCTCATCGCTTCACGGCGATGATGGCTCGCAGCCCGGCGAAGCTGCTGAACAGCCACTTGGAGGCGGGAGAGTGCTCCAGTCGCACCACGACGGTGGCCAGCCACTTGGGCAGCACTCTGTCGACCGCCACCAGTGCTGTGTTGCTGATACCCACGAGAAAGCCGAAATTCAATACGGAGCCGATGCTGAACTCCTCGACGATGTCGGAGTCCTCTTTGAGCCAGCCTTGAACGAGCTTGGCCGGGAAGTAGTACTGATTGCCGCCGATGGCCAGCAGGCGGTGACGTACACCGCCGAGCCTGAGGAGCAGCCGCAGCAGGGCCGTGTCGCACCAGAAGGCGAGGAGGAGCACTCCGTGTTGACGGAGCACCCGCGTGTATTCCGCGACGGCATACCTGGCGTCGCCCAGGGTCACGTGGTCCAGGGTCGACAGGTCGAGAACGACATCGAAGGAGGCATCGGCGAAGGGAAGACTGCGTATGTCGCCCTGCACCACCCGGATTCCCCCGTTGTGCTCACGGGCCGCGGTGCAGGCGACCGAGGAGATATCAATGCCATGCAACCTGTAGCGGTCCCCGGCCAGTTGAGTGAGCACGTCGATGCCCGTCTCGACTCCTTCTTCCCAGACGTCCGTCTTGAGCAGGTCGATCTCGTTCGTATCTGATGCGATGAAAGCCACCGCCCGTCGCACAAGCTTCCGGTATGAGTCTGCGGTGTAGTGAGATGGCCATCTCAGCGGCTTCGACTGATGGTACTTCGCGGCCACATCATCCCAGTTGGTGTCATCGTCAGGTGGCATCGGAGTCCCTTCCAACCCGGGTCAGCGCTCGTCCTCATCATATGCGCGCCGCTTCCTGGCGTCAACGCGCGCACGCGAGAGGCACGCACGGTTGGCTTCGGGTTCTCATCTCGGCCGTCGCCGGACCCCGGCAGCTTTCCGGCGGCGGCACGCGTGTTGCGTCAATAGAAAGTGTTACCGAACGGTGGTTGGTTGCCTCATAAATGAGGTTACCGAAGCCTCCTTTCCTTGGGCATGCTCAGCCATGGCCCATAGTGTTTCCAGTTGACGG
>JAXHUA010000184.1:0-36732 GCA_034189695.1 Chloroflexota bacterium
TTTGGGGCAGTCGCTGTGCCGGGTGGTAGCGGCTGGTGCGACTGTGGGGAGACACCGATCCGGAAGGGGAGGTCTGCCTGGTGCACATCTGCTCAGGGTGGACCTTTGGCACATTGCGCACGCAGGAACAGAACGCGGGCAGGAGGGGAGGCCATTCCTGCGACGTTCTTGCGCGGGCACGAAACGTGAGGGACCAACGCCCGCGTCCCAAGCGGAGAGGGGGTGAGCCATGATAGCTTTGCCTTTGCTGGCCATAGGCCTGGTCGTTGCCATAGTGGCCATAGCCATCCTTGGCCTGACCGGCGTCCTGGGCGCCTAGTGGGCGGCGTGGCCCGGTTCGCGCCCAATGAAGATGCAGGAGGCGATGGCTCCCTTGTCGAGCCTTTCCCGGCTATCGAGGGCGCACGACCGGAACTCAAGCCCTTCCGCCTCAAGCTCGTCAGCCTCGTCGTTGCTCGACACCATCTCGAATCTGACCCCCGTTGTCTGCGGCGCCGCTGTCGATTCGTTGAAGACGAAGTCCGTCAGATTGTGCTTGCTGAGGTAGTACACTTCATGTGCAAAGACGGCGGACCGCAGGAAGACGGCTGCATGTCTGAATAGCGACAGCAACCCTTCGGCTCGGTGGATGTGTCTGGCTCTGTTGAGTAGCGAAGTTGGCGCATGCAATTGAGTAGCCGACATGCCAGCATTCATTCTAGCACAGACAGACCATGTATGAGACGCCCCGAGTTGCACAGGGACTGCTTTGCGGGGGCCAGTGGTGGTGGGGAGATGCGCCATCTGACGCTCATTGGCTGTGGTACTATGCCCTGCTGGCCGTGGAACAAAAGGCCTAGTACCAGTGGTGCGTAGGCCATTAGGACTAGCGCTTGACAAGCTGCTCTGAGAGTGCTAGGTTTGTAATGCACGTCCGGCGTGGGGGGCTGCGAACGAGGAGGACCGGAGACCATCGCTGGTCGGGGTCGACCCTGATTCCTTGTGAAAGGGCAGGCAGATGGTTCGGCGGGTGAGGGCCAGGGTTCAGTTCTCGGCGTACGTATTGGTTACCTCTTGTCGCAGGACGGCGCAAGGCCAGTCAGCGTTCCCGAGCACAATTAGGAGGTTGTAGCTATTATGTACGGGTGGAAGCAGGACTTTGAGACATCTATACGTCAGGGTTCTCGTGTCCAGGTATCGCTGGTGAACGGCATCAACGGTGAGGGGCGGACGGTGGCCGGCAAGCTGGCGTCCCGCAGTGGGGCCAGCGTCACCATCGAACCGGACCAGCAAGGGAGAATGGAAATCCCGTGGTGCAACATCTGCTGCATCACCGAGGCGTCGTAACGCCCATTGCTGTCGCGTAGCCGCATTAATCGGAACTGACTGAATGGAAGTGGAGCTGAGGGATCTGTGTGACGCGCGAACCGGTCTGCATCATCCGCCTTCGCCGGCATCGAGAGCCTTCAGTCGAGGTAGGGGCTCAGCCGCTGCTCCAGCGCATGCTTGGGCATGGCGCCGACTATCTGGTCGACCAGTTGCCAGTCTTTGAACACCAGCAGGGTCGGGATTGACATAACACCATACCTGGCTGCGATGGAACGGTTCTCATCGATGTTGAGCTTCCCAAATGCGACCCTGCCCCGGTACTCCTTGGCCAGTTCCTCGATGACCGGCGTCACCATCCGGCACGGACCGCACCATTCCGCCCAGCAGTCAACCACCATCAGCCTGTGCTTCCTCACCGCCTCATCGAAGCTGTCGGCGGTCAGTTCCATCACCACGGCTGCCGCTGTCTCGTCTTCTTGCTCCTCAGCCTGTGGTTCTTCCACCAGCCGGACGGCGAGGCGGCCATCATCTGCCTCTTCGAATCGCACCCGAAGGTCTTTCTCCTTGAAGGATTCCTTCAGCCTGGCCTGGGCTTCGTGAAGAAGGAACTGCTTGCCCTGACCCTCGTATTCCTTCAGACGTTCGTAGAACTCGTCGGCCTCCACTTCGTCTTTGAAAAAGCGGGCCAGCAGCGAGTCCAGGTCTTGAAGCTCCTTCATTCTCGCCTTCTCCTCGGGGCTGGCTTCGCCGATCCTGGCCAATCTCGCTCTCACCAACGGTGGCAGGTCTTCTTCCCACTGTCCCATTGTGTCCACCCTCCTCAATCCTGCTCAAACAGCGTGAGAAACACGCGCGTACCCTCCTTCAGTCCCTTCACCAACTCGCAATGCCTGAGTATGGCGATCTGGTCCTGAAGCTCGTTGAGTGGCAGTCCGAAGTGTTCAAGGAGTTCCTCGCCGGTGACCTTTCCTCGCTCCTTGATGAACTCGTAGATCTCGCGCTGAAGGTCGGTGAGACCCTCGCTGCCCTTCTGCCCTGCCGCCTGCCGGCTCCGGGTCGCCAGGTACACCGCCCAGGGGTCGCAGCCCTTGACTGAGTAGACGGTGTCCAGATAGCAGTCCTCGCACAGGGTCTCGTTGTGGTGAATACGAGCCTCATCGTCGGCCAGTTCGATACCGCAATGGCTGCACCTCATTCGCTGTCCCTCCATCAGCTATTCGGTCTATGCAGGCACGCTCTGCTGCCTGGGCAGTCTGCGGGCCAGGGCGTCATATCGACCAGCAGAGCTCGGCTTCTCTTATGATCTCCGGAACCAGCTCATCCCAACCGAGCGGCATGATGTGAACACCGTGGCAAAGCGGCTTCAGCTCCCTGATGATCCTGGCTGAGATCTCGACTGTCTTCCTCTTGCGTTCCTCTCCGAAGGTCTCGGCAAGCTCCTCAATGATACCGTCCGGGACTTCGATCCCGGCCAGGGTTTCGTTGATGTACTTGGCCATCCCCGGGCTCTTCAGCACGACGACGCCGGCCATAACCGGCACGTCGAGGCTCTGTGCCCGGTCCATGAACTCCTCGAACCTCGCCGGCTCGTACACGGCCTGGGTTTGAAAGAACCTGGCTCCCGCATCCATCTTCCTCTTCATTGTGTCGAGCTGCCGCTCGAGGGGGTCGGCGCGCGGGGCCACGGCGGCGCCGGCAAAGAAGTCGGGCCTGCCTTCAAGCTCGTGCCCGGCGCAGTCCCGGCCCTGGTTGAGCGTGCAAACGGCCCTGAGAAGCTGCACCGAGTCGAAGTCGTACACCGGTTTGGCCTCGCTATCGTCGCCGAGAAGAGGGTCGGCACCGGTAAGGCACAGAACGTTGCGGATTCCCAGCGCCCACGCGCCGAGGAGGTCGGACTGGAGAGCGAGCCGGTTGCGGTCGCGGCAGGTCACGTGGCAGATTGGCTCCAGTCCCCGTTCCACCAGCTTGGCGGCCACGGTCAAAGGGGCGATCCGCATCACGGCGTTCTCCTGGTCCGGGACGTTGATGGCTGTGACCTTCCCGCGAAGCCTGTCGGCGTCCGACAGGCACTTGTCCAGGTCGACGCCCTTGGGAGGCTGCACCTGCGCAGTCACCACGAATCTTCCGCTCTCGAGGGCCGTTCTAAGCCTGCTCAATAGCGATTCCTTCCGTGCCGGCGGTCGGGGCAGGTGGCCACTGGCCACGTTCTGGTCGCCAGCGAGGCATTCAGCAGTCCATTGGCCCGGGTCAACCCTGAGCGTATTGCGCAAGCCCATCTCGACTCAGGCGGCCTGCTGCATCTCTGCGCGTGCCCATCAAATGGAAGAAGCCAGACTCATGGGCCCTGGTGGGATATCAGGCTGCCTGAGCTACAAGCTAGTGGTCGCAGAAGTTGTCGCCCGACTCCAGGATACCCTGGAGATGGTTGAGTACCATCTGCTCCGGGTCGTCACGCAGGGCGCCCACGACGACCTCAATCCGGTTCTCCCTGAAGAGTGCTTGCGCTCGCGACCCCATGCCGCCGGCAATCACCGCCGCGACGCCTTCCTCCGCCAACCACGTGGGAAGGAGGCCCGGTTCATGGCCCGGCGAGGGGACGAATTCCTTTCGCACTACCGCCTTTGTGGCCATGTCGACATCGATGAACGCGAACTCCTGACAGTGGCCGAAATGCGATGCCAGCCTTCCGTCTGACACAGGTACAGCGTATCTCATGATGAACTCTCCTCTATGCTCTGCGGCATGTGTCGTTGCTGGAACATGGTGGGGTCTGACAACGCTCGGTCCTGCCGCAGCAGGTGGTGCCCGGCGCCGGGGCATCGATTCTCATTACTGTGGGGGTGGATAGCAGCCTCTCCACGTCTTCGCTGCCGCACGCAGGGCAGCTAGCCGCCTCACCGGTCGCGCTGCGGACCAGTATCTCCGATATCTGGCCGCATGCGTTGCACCTGAAATCATATAGTGGAATCGCGCCTCTCCTTTCACCGGCCAAGCGCTTGTGAGACCGCCTGCCAGGTCTTCTCGATCTCCTGTGAGACCTTGTTGCGGGAGTACTCCACGACAGGCACCCCGTGTACCAGCGCCTCGGTAACCACGTTGTCCAGGGGGATCGTCGACACTACTTCCACTCCCTGTCCACGGCAGTACTGCTCAATGTGTCGTGTGTTGTCCTCATTGATGTCGTACTTGTTAATGCACACCAGGGCTGGAATGCCGAAATGATAGCAGACACCGATGACTCGCTCAAGGTCGTGTATGCCGGAGAGCGTGGGCTCGGTCACGGCCAGCGCGAGATGCGCCCCGGATATGGACGATATCACCGGGCAGCCGATGCCCGGCGGACCATCGGTGATGATGTACTCCAGCCCGGCTTTCTCAGCGAGCAGCCTGGCGTTCTGCCTTGCGAGCGCCACAAGCCTGCCGGAGTTCTCCTCGGCGATCCCCAGTCTGGCGTGAACCAGCGGTCCATACCGCGTATGAGAGATAAACCAGTGGCCTGAGAGGCATTCCACCATCGCAATCGCGTCGGCGGGGCATACGTTGTGGCAGAATGCGCATCCCTCGCACGAGATGGGATCGACCTTGAAGTCTGCTATCGCGTCGAAGCGGCACACGTCCTGGCAGAGGCCGCACTGCGTGCATTTGTCCTCGTCGATGACGGCGACCTGGCCGCTCCAGAACTCGTGCTTCTCCTCCTCCGTGGGGCTGAGAAGCAGATGGAGATCGGCTGCATCGACATCGCAGTCGGTCAGCACCTTATTCTTGGCGATTGCGGCGAAGGAGGCGACTATGCTCGTCTTTCCGGTGCCTCCCTTTCCGCTGAGTACGACAACCTCTTTCACGTGTCCCATCCTTGACTGGAGTCTTCTCTGTCCCTGGCCGGCATTGGTTTCACCGGTCGCGGCCACCCGCGCCCCAGCCAGCACCGGGTCCCGCGTTCGCGCAGTCTGGTTCCTCAAATCCGGAGCAGTAGCCTGCTCCCCCGCCCGTTATTCGTCCTCTTCCCGCCGGTCCTGTTCCGTTTCCAGGCGGCACCTGCCTACTCGCCCTGCTCCGAACGGCCGCTCTCCAGGCCGATGTCGCTGTCCAGTAGTCGTCGTTTGCATTCGGGGCAGTAGCCCCCCAGGCGCACCTCGGCATCGGTGACGTCGAAGCCCATTTCCTTGCCGATCTTCGCCTTCAGCTTCTCAGTCGACGGGCATTCAAACTCGATTACTCTCCCGCAGCCCAGGCAGACCAGATGGTGATGGCACGTGCTCTGTTTCAATTCATAGTGATGTCGGCCCGGCTCGAACTGGTGCTCTTCCACCAGCCCCATCTCCTTGAACAGGCGCAGGTTTCGGTACACCGTGGAGAGACTCAGGGAGGGCTGTCGGCCACGGGCGCGCCGGTAGATCTCGTCCGCGTCAAGATGCTCCTTGGCCTCCCTGATAATGTCGAGCAGAAGCCGGCGCTGTGCCGTGACTCGCTTCCTGCCGTCAACTTCGAGTGTGTTGTTGTGCCACATGCCAGTTTCCCACCACCTGCGCTACGCCTCGCTGGCGCGGTGGTCCCTCACCCTCTGCCCCTTCTGCGGCGGCGGATTCCTCGGCGAGGGCCGCCGGGCCCGGCGGTCATCACCCCCGGCTTCTTGCAGGTGGGGCAGTACCAGACGCGCTCACCCATGTTGGCCTGGGGTGTGGCATTCCATTCATGCCCGTTGCTGCAATGGAAGCGCGGCGCCGCCAGTTCGAAATGGCCGCCCTCAATGCGTATCGCCTTGCCGTTGAGCATGGCATCCGCCATCTTCTGCCTGGCCGACACGAGTATCCGCGCGAAGGTTGGGCGCGAGACGCCCATACTCTCCGCGCACTCCTCCTGCTCCAGGCTCTCAAGGTCCTTCAGTCGGATAGCTTCCGCCTCTTCCACGCTCAAACAGACCTCTTTGACGCTTCTCAACGGCACCCCCGCCGGTCGGAAATAGGTTATGTGCGGTATAAAGGCGACGCGACGGGACTGTGGCGGCCTGCCCACCCTATGCTCCTCTCGCATGCACGGCACGCCCATGTATGCGATGTGGCGCGCATACAGTTATTGTCATATGCTCATAATTACTATACCACAGCCGCGCTTCCGTCGTCAAGGAGCAATGATGGAAACGCGCTAGCAGGGAGCAGGCTCACGTCGGCTCGTTACAGCATGGCCTCGAGTCCATCGGCACGGAGAAGCCGGCACACAAGAGAACACGCTTTCGTCGTGGCATCGCTGCCATGCTCGCAAGGACGGAAGCCTGCTACCTCGCTCTTCTGTAGCGCCCCATGAGTTCACCGTAGCCGACGACATGACCTTGCAGTGCTCTGAGAACCCGCTTCCTGGTTGCATGTCGGGGCTCGATGCCGATGGGCGAGTCCACAGCGTACAGCCTGAAGTAGTAGCGGTGCGTTCCGAATGGCGGGCATGGCCCGCTGTAGCCGACGCGTTTGAAGGAGGTCATTCCCTGCCTGGCGCCATTGTCCAGGACCTCATTGCTGGGGAGACCTCCGGGAAGCGACGTCACGTCCGGCGGTATGTCGTACACTACCCAGTGAACCCACGCGAGTAGATGGAGCGCCTGCATCGGTATGTCGCGGTCTTCGGCGATGATGACGAAGGTGTTCGCTTCTTCCGGAGCACCTTCCCATGAGAGGTCGGGCGACACGTTGTCCCCGTCGCAGGTGCACTCTGAGGGCATCATCTGCCCGTGCTCGAAGGCGGTGCTTTTCAGGGCGAGTCTTGTCTGAGGTGCATCCACCAGTGCCAGCCTCCTCCCGCTCTCAAACTGTCTGCAACCTGTCGGTTGACCGGACCGTGCCGCGTGTGTGTATGCGCGCTACCGAAGTGGAGGTTCGAGCGCGCCCGGCCCAATCGTCTCGATGAGCGCTCGCTGGAGCTTCTCCAGGGGCAGGTCGTCGTAGTGGTGCCCCAGGTCCTCCAGGTACTCGATGCGCAGTTTACCGTCCCTGTTGTGTGAGTGAAACATCCCATCGTTCTTGCCGTCGAAGTCCACTGGTATTATGCCATACTTGCGGCACATCTCCGCATCGAAGGCGGGCGTCGCCTTTACCCATCTGCCGTCGATGTAAAGCTCAGTGTATCCATGAAACGGGAGGATGTCCGTGCCCAGCCAGGCCCGCGTCTTCTCCGGAAGAAGATGGTTCCTCAATCTGGCGAAGCCCAGGGCTGCTGGGATGTCAACCGCTCTGGCGAGGGCGGTGAGGAGGACCGCCTTCTGAACGCAATACCCGTGGCCGTTTGCCAGAGTGCGACTCGCCTGGAAGTGCTCCGGCCGCGACCTGGAGACGTAGAGATTGTACCTGATTGCATCCCTGACGAAGTAGAAAAGGCTTATGGCCTTCCCCGCAGCTTCCTTCTCCCCTTCGGTCAGCTCTCTGCTCTTGTCCCGCACCGAGGGGCTATCGCAGTCGATGATGTCCGTTGGCTTCAAGTACTTCTTCAGTTCCACCTTGCAGGTGCCTCCCGAATCCGTTGACGGAACAGGATGTGTCAGCGCCTCAGCCGCTGACCGCTCGATTGACCTCACATTATGCGCGGTTTCATAGACGACGGCAAGCATCCGGCGGGCTGTCTCGCTCGCGAGCGCCAGCGACGGCTGCTGTCGCGTATTCAATAGACGGTTGATTTGCGGAACGCCTGTGATGTAGACTTGTGCGCATAGGTCAAGTGTTGTGAGAATTACCATTGTCTACGACAACGAGGCGCAGCTTGAAGGCCTGAGGCCGGACTGGGGGTTCTCGTGCCTGGTCGAAGACATCGACATGCCGACCATCCTCTTCGATACTGGGGCGAGAGGCGAACTCCTGCTGCACAACATGAAGCGACTCGGTGTCGACCCTGGAAAGATTGGCCTGATCGTTATCTCCCACGCTCACGGTGACCACACCGGGGGGCTGGCGCATGTGCTTGCTGAGAACGAGCATGCCGAGGTCTACGTGCCAGCGTCGGTTCGCGGTTCGGTTCCGGGCAGAACGCTGACTCGGGTGAGCGAGCCAGTGCGGCTCTGCGAGAAGGCGTACAGCACGGGCGAGTTGAGCGGAATTGAGCAGTCGCTGGCGCTGGAGACCGACAGTGGGGTTGTGGTAGTCACCGGGTGCTCACATCCCGGGGTTGGCAGGATCCTCACAGCCGCAGCCGCCTTCGGCACGGTCAGCGGTCTACTTGGCGGCTTCCACGGTTTCCGCGACTTCGGCCAGTTGGAAGACCTGCCGTTGATATGCCCGTGTCACTGCACGCAGTACAAGGCGGAGATACGGCGGCGCTATCCAGAGCAGTGCCTTGAATGCGGAGCAGGGCTGGTCGTCGATCTGTGACGGATAGCGGAGGGTCACCTGCCGCCTACGCTGGTGTAGTCAAACGGTCCTCAGCCGCGCTCGTCGCCGTTGTCGGTCTCTCCTTCAGGGTGAGGGCGCCTGTCGGGCAGGCGAGGGCGCATTCGCCGCACCCTTTGCACTTAGATTCGGCAATAGGCGCGTCGGCAAAGGTACTCACCACCCTTGTGAAGCCGCGGTACGCGAAGCCGAGCGCGCCGATTCCGAGGCGCTCTCTACAGATCCACACGCACCGGCCGCACAGTACGCACTTGTTCGGGTCGTACACCAGTTCGGGGCTGCTGGTGTCGATGGGGAGTTCTCTGAGCAGCTTCCTCAAACGCTTCGACTTGAGCTTGGCGCCGAGATGGCGCGCTATCTTCTGGAGTTCGCATACGCCGTTGGCGGCGCAGTTGGCGCAGTCAACCGGGTGACTGGCCATCAGCAGGTCGAAGCCAGTGCGGGCCAGCCTCAGCGCATCCGGTCCCCTGGTGTTGACAACCATCCCCTCCTTCACCGGCTCGGTGCACGCCGTCACGGGCCTTGAGTACCCTTCAACCTCCACGAAGCACAGGCGACAGGAGGCATCCGGTTTTTCCCGGTCGCGCAGGGCGCAGAGATTGGGTATGTAGATATCGTTGTCCAGCGCCGCCCATAGCACTGTGTCGTCGTGGCGCGCTTTGACTTCCTTGCCATCAATGGTGAGGGTTACCGTCTTCGCTGACATACCGCGGCTACTCCTCCAATACCGGGGCTGCGCTGGGGGGCGAGACCTTCACCACCGCGTTGTATTGCGGTGGACATGCGTCGAGGCAGGTGCCGCACTTCACGCACTTCTCCTGATCGATGACCTTGATCCTCTTCTTGTTTGGCGCGATAGCATCCACGGTGCATGTGCCGATGCAGGCGTCGCACGACCGCTCGCACTTGTCCGGCAGGATGTAGAAGGTTATCAGCTCGGTGCACATGAGTGCCGGGCAGCGTCCTTCCAGGATATGTGCCTCGTACTCGTCTCTGAAGTGTCGCAGCGTGGTCAGTACTGGATTGGGAGCCGTCTTCCCGAGCCCGCAGAGGGCGCCTCCCTTCACATCCTGCGCCAGGTCCATGAGCATGTCCAGGTCTTCAATTCTCCCCCTGCCCTTGGTGATGTCGTTCAACACCTCCAACATCTGCTTGGTGCCCAGCCGGCAGAAGGTGCACTTGCCGCAGGACTCCCGCTGGGTGAACTCGAGGAAATAGCGGGATATCTCCACCATGCAATCATCCTCGTCGAGGACGATCATGCCACCCGACCCCATCATTGCTCCGGCGTGAGTCAGAGAGTCGAAGTCAATAGGCAGGTCCAGCGCCGATTCGGGCAGACAGCCTCCTGAGGGGCCCCCAATCTGCACCGCCTTGAACCGCTTGCCGTTGGGGATGCCACTTCCGACATCGAAAACCACCTGTCGCAGCGTGGTGCCCATAGGCACCTCCACCAGCCCGGTGTTCACCACCTTGCCAGCCAGCGCGAACACTGCCGTGCCCTTGCTGTTCTCAGTACCGATGTCGGCGTACCAGTCCGCCCCCTTATCGATGATGTGCCGCACCGACGCCAGTGTCTTCACGTTGTTGATGACGGTTGGGTTTCCATTCAGGCCCTTCGTCGCTGGATAGGGCGGGCGATGGTAGGGGAGACCTGTCTTGCCCTGTAGCGACTCGATGAGGGCCGTTTCCTCGCCACATACGAAGGCTCCCGAGCCCTGGAAGATGTGGACATCGAAGCTGAAGTCGCTCCCAAGGATGCTCCTGCCCAGCAGGTTGGATTTGCGCGCCTGACGGATTGCAGTGCGAACCCGTTCCACTGCAAGCGGGTACTCAGCCCGAACGTAGACGTGTCCGTGCCTGGCGCCGATGGCGTACGCCGCGATCGCCATGCCTTCCAGCACCGAGTGAGGGTCGCTCTCAAGGACAGTCCGGTCCATGAACGCACCCGGGTCGCCTTCATCCGCGTTGCAGATGAGGTACTTGGTTCTCCCCTTCGCGTTGCGGCATAGCTCCCACTTCCGCCCCGTTGGGAAGCCGGCTCCGCCTCTTCCCCGGAGTCCCGACCTTCCTATTTCGTCTACTACTTCCTCCGGTGCCATTTGAAGGGCTCTGGCCAGAGCCGCGTAGCCGCCGTTGGCAATGTAGTGGTCTATCTGCTGCGGGTCGATGTGACCGCAGTTCTCCGTGATGACTTTCCTCTCATACTGGGCTCGAGGGAAGTCGTCGAAGCTGGGAATCATGTCGTTCGGCTCGAGGGCGCCAAGGACGAACTCCAGGCAAGGGTCTTCACCGAGTATGAACTCCTTGATGAGTCTCTCGGCTATCACCGGATTGACATGCGCATAGCAGACCGAAGGGAATCCCGGCTTCGCTATGGTGACGTCCGGCTCGGAGTAGCAATGCCCCATACAGCCGACCTCCACGATGCGGCAGTCCAGGCCGCGTTTGTCGACCTCGTGTTGGAGTGTACGGAGCACGTCTATCGCCCCGGCTGCGCGGCCGCAGGTGGCGGTGCCCACGGTAATCACCGGTCTGCCGCTATGCCAGAGCTCTCTCCAGTGCGCGTCAGCGCGCTCTCTCAGCCGTTGATAGGCCGAGGCGACAGCCGGCCGTTCGGCCACTTCCATCAGGCCTCCTCAGCCTCTCTCTTTCTCTCGAATTCGAACGCCAGCAGTATGCCGTCAACCCTGGTCGGCTCGACGTTGCCCTGCGGCTGGTCGTCAACCACCGTTACGGGCGCCATGGTGCAGCAGCCAACGCAGGCGACCGTATCGAGGTCGAATTCCCGGTCGGGGGTGGTCTCGCCTGCTTCTATGCTCAGCCGCCTCTTCCAGGCGTCGAGGGTTATGTAGCCGCCTTTCATGTGGCAGGCGGTCCCCAGGCAGACCCTTACCGAGTGCCTGCCGGGCGGGTTGAGTCTGAATTGATTGTAGAAGGTGACTACACCGTATACGTCGATTGGCGGAACGCCCAGAAAGGCGGCGATCTCCGCCATCGCCTCCCGAGGGAGATAGCCAAGCTCTGCCTGGACCTTCTGGAGAATGGGGATGAGATTGGCTTGTTTCCTGGCCACTCTTCGAAGTACTCGCTTCGTTCGCTCCCTGTTCTCTGCCTGTTCCTCAGTCATATCCCCAAGTCTGTCTGCAACTACCATCCGACAGGCGACGCTCACCCCGCGGCGACCCAATCCCATTGTACCCCTGTGTACTGGAAACATAAAGGACGTCGTGTGTCCTGCGGGTGCTTGCGCGCCGGTTGTGTGGCTGGCCTCGTGGACTCACACTTTCTGGTGTGAGAAGGCCTGTGCGCGTATTGTTCTTGTCATATGCTCATAATAAGTATAGTATGAGCAGCTTCGGCCGTCAACAGGCGTTCGCACTGTCGCTTTGGCCATGCTATACTGGTGAGGGTCGGATGGGGGTGGTGGCCTGGATTCGAGACGCGATGCGGGGAGACGAGTGATACGCTACAGACCGCCTAATGTCAGCTCGGTTTGGGTCCTGATAGGCGCCAATCTGGTGATATTCATCGTTACTCTGGTCAGCCCGGGCGTGCTCTACATGCTCGGATTGCAGCCGGCCACCGTGCTGGCACGCCCGTGGACCCTCCTCACCAATATGTTCGTGCACGCCGGCATAGCGCACGTCATATTCAACATGCTGACGCTGTTCTTCTTCGGAACTTACCTGGGCAGGCTGGTGGGCGAGGCGTGGTTCCTCGGGGTGTACTTCGTCGGTGGGCTTATCGGCAATGCCTTCTACATATTGCTTGGGCCGGCCTACTCGGTGGCCGTGGGTGCCTCCGGTGCTATCTTCGCTCTCGGGGGCGCGCTGGCGGTTCTGGTCCCCAGGACAAGGGTGTTCGTGTTTCCCATCCCCGCACCGATCCCGCTGTGGGCCGCAATAGTCGGCGGGTTCGTGCTGATCTCCTTCTGGCCGGGCGTGGCATGGCAGGCCCACCTCGGTGGTCTGCTGCTGGGGTTGCTGGCCGGCTACTTCTTCAGGAAGCGGAAACGGTTCTATCTGCTCTAGTCGGGGCTCACTTGCCCACGCTGTCCATGCTCTCCACTTCGGCGTAGCACAAGAGGCCATCTCCTGCGCCAACCACCTGGTCAGGCCCGGGGAAAGGCAGTGCCTCGTCCCCTCGCTCGACGGCGAGCACGGCGACGCCCGGTTGGAGCAGGCCGGTGTCTTGAAGGGTGATGCCTCCTGCGGCTTCCTCACCGAGCGTCAGCAGCATCATCGCGTAGCGGCCCCGCTGGTGAAGAAGCTCGCGTGTCCTGTGCGTGGAGCTTCGGCGTCGTGCCCCGGTCGCTCCCAGGATGACATTGCTCAACCTGTCCACGACTCCGAACCTGACACACGCGGCGATAGCAAGTAGAAGCGCAGCCGCGACTCCGAGGAGCAGGGGAGAAGCGCCGACGATGCCGCTCCGCACATACAGTATGACCAGAATGAGGAAGGCTATGATACCCGCGTTTCCGATGAATATAAGCCACGTGGCGATCCTGCGGCGTCTCGGGTCGTTCACCACTGCTTCCGCCTCGCCGGTGGTGAAGCCTGTCCCTGTCAAAGCTGAGAGTGCCTGGAAGCGTGCCTTGCGCCGCTCCATTCCGGTCCATTCAAGGGCAATTGAGCCGGACCAGAGGACGATGAGCCATATGCTCAAGAAGACCAGCATCACCACGATCTGCATCATAGCCTCCTCTACGGGACGTTGCTCTAGGAGAATACCATAGTGGCTGCACCTGTTGAAGGGAACGCGGCTGCCGGTGCGGGGTCAACTGCCTGTCTCCATATCGTGATGGCGGCACACGCCGGGGGATGACGACGGGAGGAGGCTGAGAAGCTCAGCCTCCTCCCTATTGTGCGCCAGTAAGGTCGCCTCTAGGTGGCAACCGCCTTGGGCTTCGGCAAGACGGCCGTCCCGTTCAGCCTGACGGAGCCCAGGGCGCAGGCTATCATACAGTCACCGCAACCGTAACACTTCTCCGGGTCCACCTCGTAGTACGACGTATCGCCCTGCTTCACCAGGCTTATCGCTCCCATTGCCAGACCTCTGGGGTCGTTGCATGCTCTCTCGCACATGCCGCACATGATGCACTCGTCTTCCTGCGCTTCCCCCTCGGGGGCGGTGATACCGAGTTCCGCGGCCAGCTCCTGAATGGCCTTCACCTGTGAGCACTTGGCCAGGTGCTTGCTCACGATGTCGCGGCGTCGCTTCAGTACCTCTTCGGAGTTGGTGAGCACGTTCATGCCTTCCTTGGCCTGCGTGATGCACGCCAGGGAGAAGCGCGACTTGCCGTTGTCCACGATCTCCACGGTACAGACCCGGCAGGCCCGGGCCGGTTTCAGACCTTCGAGCGCCGGCGAATCACTGTGGCACAGCGTCGGTATCGTGCCTATGCCCGGCACATTGCGCGACGCCTCCAGTATTGTGGCACCGTCTCGAACTCTGATGTCCACGCCGTCGATAGTAAGCTTGACCATCTATCCCTCCCTACATCTGGTTTTTGTGCGGCACCTGGGTCTCACGCGCCCCTTGCCTGTTTTACCGACTCCACGAGCCGGGGAAGCACCTCGCCGGTCATTCCCTGAATGAGATAGTCAGAGACTCCCTCGTGCGTCAACGGCGTCGGGTCGGCGTTCACCTCTATGATGGTCACCGCCTGGCCCTTTCGCACCGCGGTGAGGCCGCTATCCGTAGCGTCCTCTCTCTCCACCTTCCGCTGCCGGGCGACTCTGGGCAGGCTGGCAAACGGATACACCACGGCCGAAGTCCCGCAGATAAGCATCAGGTCACACCTCCAGGCCTCCTCCATGCTGCGACGGGCGACGTCCGACGGAATCGGCTCTCCGAAAGCGACAGTGTCCGTTTTCACCACTCCCCTGCACTTGGGGCATACGGGTGGCAACTGGCCCTCAGCCAGCAGTTTGTCCAGGTCGAAGTCGTCGCGCGCAAAGCGGTCTCCACATGACATACAGCGCAACTTGAGGCCGCAGCCGTGGTACTCGAGCAGATTCGCCGTGCCGGCCTTGGAGTGAAGGCCGTCGATGTTCTGGGTGATGACCCATTTCAGGATACCCATCTTCTCCAGTGCAGCCAGAGCGTGGTGGCTTGGATTCGGGTTCCGGCTCTCCAGGTCGCCCAGCAGATTCACCGACGATGTGAGCCTCTCTTCCCACCATGCCTTGGGGTTCTGGCAGAAGGACTCATAGCTGCGATAGGCCTTCCGCTCAGCCTCGGGGTTCTTGGTCCAGACGCCGGACGGCCCTCGGAAGTCCGGTATTCCCGATTCGGTCGATACTCCAGCGCCGGTCAGAGCGATGGCGTAGCTGCTGTTCAGCAGATCGTTTGCCGCTCTACTGATCAGGCTTTCCATGGAGTTCTCCATTGTATCCCTCCACAGTCGATTGGGGATGTTCCGCGATGACATCGGCCATGGTACATGCTGCCGTTCGGGGGGTCAAGACGCTGCACTCGGCCACGTCGTTGGTGACACTTGCTCGTTCGTTCACAGCGCACTGGCATGTGTGGCTGGGGCCGTTCATGCCCCTCACTTCGCTCGGGACAAGGTTCGACAGGCTCACCACGAACGGCTGGGGAGCGGCTGACAACGAACGGCTGGGGTGTCGATGACCACGGGCGCCGCGGCGAGCACGAAGAACCCTCTCCCTTGTGGGGAGAGGGACAGGCCTGCCCTGAGCGAAGGCAAATGGTGAGCGTGAAACGCGTGCGCCCGGGGCCGTTCATGCCCCTCACTTCGCTCGGGACAAGGTTCGACAGGCTCACCACGAACGGCTGGGGAGCGGCTGACAACGAACGGCTGGGGTGTCGATGACCACGGGCGCCGCGGCGAGCACGAAGAACCCTCTCCCTTGTGGGGAGAGGGACAGGCCTCCCCTGAGCGAAGGCAAATGGTGAGCGTGAAACGCGTGCGCCCGGGGCCGTTCATGCCCCTCACTTCGCTCGGGACAAGGTTCGACAGGCTCACCACAAACGGCTGGGGAGCGGCTGACAACGAACGGCTGGGGTGTCGATGACCACGGGCGCCGCGGCGAGCACGAAGAACCCTCTCCCTTGATGCGAGAGGGAAAGGGCCCGCCCTGAGCGAAGGCAAATGGTGAGCGTGAAACGCGTGCGCCCGGGGCCGTTCCTGCCCCTCACTGCGCTCGGGACATGGTTCGACAGGCTCACCACGAACGGCTGGTTGGTGACCGTTCGCCTTGTCTCCGTAGGCGACTCGCCTATGGCGAGAGCCCTTCGGTAGACTCAGGACAGGCTTGTCGAAGGGTGGACGGTGGAACAGGCGTGGGTGAGGCAACCCCGGTGTGGTGGCATACCCCCCCCTGGCTCAGCGCCAATGGACCACGATGGACTCGCGCTGGAACAGGCCGATGGCCACCCGCAGCACGAGGACGTCGATTGCCGCCACCGCGAGCGCGAGGAGTCCCGTCAGCAGGGGCGTGAACCACACCAGTCCGGTGACCTGCACGGCAATGAGTATGAGGACAGGGAGCACGATGACCAGAGCGATGTTCTGGGCGCTGCTGGCGTCCTTGGCCCGTGAGGACCCGACGATCCCCAGCAGGAAGCCCAGAAGAGCTATGGTGGGGTTCAGAAGAAACAGAGAGAGATACCACGAGGGGGTCGTCACCCATCTGAGCAGGTGCCCCCACCCGAGGCCAACGACGCCGAGGAGGACCAGGCCGCCGCACACCCAGGTGACGAGAACGGCCGGCAGCGCCCCCGAGAGCGCTTTGCCCAGCAGAAGCTCCCACGTACGCACCGGAGTGGCCAGCAGCGGCTCCAGGCTGCGGGACAGCTTCTCCTCAACGATGCTGAACGAGGCGAAGCTCATGGCAATCATGGTGGGAATGAGAAGGAGATAGAGGCCAAGCTGGCTGAGCAGCAGCACCTGGAACTGCTCGACGACCGGCAGCGCGGCCACCGACGGGAACGCTGATTTGAGTTTTGCCAGGCTGGCGATGAAAACGGCCACGCCGGTGGCACCCTCCCCCCCGAACTCGACGATGAGCCAGATCACCAGCATTACCTGCCCGACGATGAGGACCGGAAGCAGGGTGACGAACAGGGCCCTGTTCGGGTCGGTGAGTATCACCGTCCACTCCTTGCGAAGCACGTTCTGGATGCGCCTACGACTCATTGGCCTCCTCTTCTCTGACAAGGCTGAGATAGACCTCCTCCAGTGAGTGGCGCTCCTCTGATACCGCCATCACCCTTCCCCCTGCCTCCACTATGCACCTGACCAGTTCCGGGCGGTTCCTGTCCGGGTCGGCGAGATCGACTATGAGCCGGTTGCCGTCGTGGTCGAGCGCCTGAACGAAACTGAGGCTTCTGACGGCCTCCACTACGTTGCCGGGCACTTCCTCGAGCTGCACCGTGACCTGGCGTCGGAAGAGCCGCCGTCGCAGCATCTCCGGTGTGTCGATGGCCAGCAGATGGGTGCGGATAACGGCGATACGCCGGCACAGCAACTCGGCCTCCTCGAGGTTGTGGGTCGACAGGAAGATGGTGCGCCCCGCCCGACCCAGCTCGCCGATCATGTCTCTCACCTCCTGTGCGGCCTCGGGGTCAAGCCCGGCCGTGGGCTCATCCAGGAAGAGGACCTTCGGCTCATGCAGCAGGGCTCTGGCAAGGGCCAGCTTCTGCTTCATGCCCTTGGAGAACGTGCCCACTTTGTCGAACCGGCGCTCCCACAGGTCCATCAACTGGAGGTATTTCGGGACCTGTGCTCTGGCGTCGATCCCCGAATAGAAGCCGGCATAGTAGTCGAGGTTTCTCTGGGCGCTTAGACGGTCGTAGAACCCCGGCGATTCAGTAAGGAGGCCTATGAGCTCGTGCACGCTCTCCGGCCGCTGGTCGGGCCGCAGCCCTGACACGAGCGCGTGACCGGCCGTGGGCGCGATGATGCCGGCGAGCATGCGGATGGTGGTGGTCTTGCCAGCGCCGTTGGGGCCGAGGAAGCCCAGCACCTCCCCCTCGTCCACGTGGAGGCTGAGGTCATCTACCGCGGTGAGCTGACCGAAACGCTTGGTCAAGCCGCTGGCTTCGATCATCGCCATAGCCCTTACGTTGTCTCGGAGGAGCGTCGTCGCTTCGGAACGCGAACCAACAGCATGGACCAGACCTGTGGGGCGGGTGCCAGTTACGTCCCTGCCCTGCATCCGGCCCCGCTGTCGTGTGGCCAATAATAGCACCCGCCGCGAGCCCGTGGCAACATGCCCGTCACCGACCGCCGCACTCCGTGAAGCACGGGGCCCGAGCCTCCCAGAGCGTATTGACAAAGAGCATCCAGAGGTGTAGCATGGAAATGAATGAACGTTCATTCACTAGAACCTTACGTGAGGAGACCGATGGCGCCAACGAGACGGGAGAGGAAGGAAAGGGTCACCAGGGAGAGGAAACGGCAGATCCTGGACGCGGCGCTGGCGGTCTTCTCAGACAAGGGGTATGCCGAGGCCACCGTTCCGGACATTGCGGAGGTGGCGGGTGTTGCGGTGGGCAGCATATACAACTACTACGAGAGCAAGCGCGACCTGCTGGTGTCGGTGATAGAGAGCGAGATCGGCGCTGCTGTGGTGGGCGCCATGCCGCCGCATCTGCTGGAGGCTGGGGACTATGCGGCCACCGTGGAGTTCCTCATACGAGACCGCCTGGACGTGGCGTTCGAGGGGGCCAACCGGTTGTTGCCGCTCATGGCGGAGATACAGCGCGACGCGGAGCTGCGCCGGCTGTACACCATGCAGGTAGTGGCGCCGGGTGCCGGCTTCGTGAAGGAGCATCTGCGAATCGGGACAGCCCACGATGTCTTCCGGGAGATGAACACGGAGGTGGTGGCGCGGGTTCTCATCGCCATCTTCATAGGCCTGACCATTCTCTACAGGCTTGAAGGTGAGGAGGGGCCGCTTGGTCGGGTATCGCGTTCTCAACTGGCCGACGAAGTGGCCAGCCTGATACTGGAGGGGATTCGAGGCAGGTGAACTCAAACGACCGGGGCAGACTGGAGTAGGAAGGCTATGGATGCAGTGAACGGTCGGGAACTGTCCCACAGCATAGTGGTGGACGGGGTGTCCAGGAGCTTCGGCAAGTATCTGGCGCTTCAGGATGTCTCCATGGAGATGAAGGAGGGCGAGGCGTTTGGCCTCCTCGGGCCGAACGGAGCGGGCAAAACGACGTTGCTGAACATCCTGTGTGGTCTGTCCGTGCCCACGGAGGGCAAGGTAACGTTCTTCGGAATGACGTACAGGGACCAGCACGACGACATCCGCAGGCTGCTGGGCTACGTCGCCCAGGAGACGGCTCTCTACGACCACCTCACGGCCGAGGAGAACCTGATGTTCCACGCTCGATTCTACGGCGTTCCGTCCACCGAGAGGAAAAGCAGGGTCGAGAAGGCCCTTGAGCTGGCGCAGCTTCAGGACCGCCGCAAATCGAAGGTGAAGACCTTCTCTGGAGGCATGAGGCGGAGACTGGCGATCGTCCGCGCCCTGATCCACGACCCGAGGGTGCTGATGCTGGACGAACCCTCTCTCGGCATCGACGTGCAGAGCAGGATGGAGATATGGGACAGGATCAGGGAGATGAGGGGAGAGAAGACGGTCATAGTGACGACCAACTACATGGAGGAGGCCGATTACCTGTGTGACCGGGTGGCCATCCTCGATGAGGGGCGTGTGGTGGCCCTGGACAGTCCGGAAGCGCTCAAGAAGGCCCATCTCGGGGAGGTCGTTGAGCTCAGCCTGCAGGACCCACCACGGGCGTTCCTTGACGGCCTGGGACAGCTCTTCGCCGGGGTCGCCGAGAGCCAGACGGTCGAGGAGCTCCCCGAGAAGGGTCCCGGCTGGGTCAAGCTGAGCCTGCGCGTTCGTGACGCCAGCTCGAAGCTCGGCGCAATCGTAGACACAACGCGAGGCAACGGCGTTGATTTCAGAGAGGTAAACGTCCGCGCGCCCTCGCTCAACGACGTGTTCATTGAGATGACAGGGAAGCGCCTGAGGCACTGAAGGAGACGCATGGAGACCATCAGGGCGGCGTTTGCACTCGCGCGCAAGGACCTCGTATCGTGGTTCAGGACGCCCATCCACGTGCTGCTCAGCTTCGCGCCGATTCTGGTCATCATGCTTCTCCTCGGCATCTTCTACGCTGGGGCCGAGACAATGCCGGTGGCGGTGGTGATGGAGGCACCCGACGACCCGGTGTCGCGGCAGTTTGTGGACACGGTGAAGGACATGCGCACTGCTCACTTCCCGTGGTTCGACGTGGTGACCGAGGATGCGGAGGAGGCTGAGGAGCTTTTCGAAGCAAGCCGGGTTCTGGGCGTCATCGAGGTCCCTGACCTGAGCTCGGGGCTTCAGGCAGGCCAGGACGCGGTGGTAAGGCTGCGCATAGCCAACCTCAACGATGACATAACGAAGAACTTCCGGCAGCGGGTCCAGGAGGCCTGCCTCGCCTTCAATGAGAGAGTGCAGGTCCAGTCAAGCGTTCGGGTCTATCCTGCTGCACAGGCGGACTTCGACACCTTCCTGCCGGCCGACCTCCCGGCACTGGCCTTCTTCGGCGCCGGGCTCGTCGCCCTGGCCATCGTCATGGGAAGCATAAACAACGCCGCGACGCTGGTGGCCCGTGAGTTCGAGGAGAAGACCTACAAGGAGCTGGTGCTCGCGCCGAGCACCCTGAGCATCGTCCTGGGCAAGTGGGGGTCGGCCCTGGTGCAGACCTTCATCTCCGTCGCACTGGTATGGGGACTGGCAACGGTGTTCTGCCAGTTCATCCCCCAGGGGGGCCTGCTGCCGCTCCTGCTGCTGGTGCTTGTCGGGGTGGTGGCCTTCGCCGGCCTGGGGACGCTGCTGGGGATCTACTTCAAGCAGGTGGTCCCCGCAGCCATAGCCGGCATGGTGTTTGCGATTATCGGCTGGTGGTTCGGCGGCATGATATGGGCCGACGTGTGGCCGGGCGCCCTTCAGGGCCTGATAGCGGCCCTGCCGACCACCTACCTTATCCGGGCGTTCACCAGAGCCGGCCTGCTGGGCCTGTACACCACGTACTGGCTGGACATCGGCGTCCTGGTGCTGTTCGGGGCCATCATGGGCGTGCTGGCGTACGTGCTACTGAAAAGGAAGATCGCGGTGTGACAATGTTGCAGCAGGTCTATGCCGAGTTCGTCAAGAAGTTCACACTGTGGCGCAGGCGCCCCATCTGGTTGATAATCGGCGTCGTCGCGCCCATCGGACTGAGCATCTTCGTCATCGCCGCGTTTGCCTCAGCGAGCGCTCTGCCGGTGTGGGGAATCGGCCTGGTAGACGAGGACGACACCGCGGAGTCCGTCGCTCTTCGAGAGGCGATCGTGGCTCAGGAGGGCACATTCCCCTACTACGGAGCGGTGGCCGAAGACCGCGAGGAGGCGGAACGGCTGTTCAGCAGGGGTGAAGTGTACATGATGGTGGTCATTCCCGAAGGATTCGGGGACAGCCTCAGGGCTGGGACTCCGAAGCCGGTGCAGGCGGTCATCTCCAATGCTCATGCCGACCTGACGAAGAACCTGCGACTCGGGCTGGACGCCAGGCTCTACCTCTACTATGAGGAGTACATGCTTCCCGCGACGGACGTCCCCGGGGTTGTCTACGACTACACGCTGACGTATCCGGTGGAGATACCCCGGACGGGGTACATGGCCGTTGGCGTGCTGGTGCTCACCATCATACTGACGTGCATGATGTATGGCGGCCTGTTCGCGGCACTGGAGCATGAGGAGAAGACAGCCCCGGAGATAGAGATGCCACCGCGCGGCGGTGTCGCCAGCATGGTTGGGTCCGTGCTCGCCGTCGTGGCGGAGATGTTCATCGTCCTGGTCGTGGTTGGTGTCATCAACGGGCTACTGTGGCACCTTCAGATGCCATCCCCCGCTGCCGCGGCGTACAGCCTCATCGCCGCCGTCCTGCTGGGCGTCACGTTCGCGCTACTGGGGTATGGCCTGGGCAACAAGGCGAAGGACGTTCGCCTGGTCCTCGGTCCAACCATGATCACGGTGCTTGGTCTGTGGCTTCTGGCCGGGGGGATCAATCCGATAGAGGCCATGGCGGGTACGGAGTACCTGGGGTTGCTTCCAACCGCCGCAGCGGTGCGCATAATGGCCAACGGCATGGTCGGCCTCGAGACCATCTCAATGGGGGCCAATCTGGTCATAGTCTGTATCTGGGCCGCCGCAGTGGTGGCAACCGCGCTGCTTCTGAAGATGGGGATTCTCAGGCGCGCAAGGGCTCGTCTCCTGGCCCGGCTCGCTTCGCCTCGACGGGCATAGACCTCGCATCCACGTTTGGCACCGCCGGTTGACGCTCCAAGACTGCCACCGCTATGCTTGTGGTACCAGGTCGACGTGATGGAGGACAGCGAGTGAAGATGGCCGCGGAATGCTATGAATGTCTCAAGGGCCTGACCCGCCAGGCGGCTGGGCTCTCGACGGACGACGAAGGGCTGCGGGAGCGGGCTCTCGCCAGGGCCCTCGCAATCGTGGAGAGCGACTTCTCTCAAGACGAGTTGTCCATAGGAATCGCCACCAAGGTTCACCAGGCGCTGAGAGACATCAGCGGCAACCTTGACCCCTACCGCGCCATGAAGGACGAGGAGATGAGGATTGCCCGGGAGCTCTTTCGGGAGGTCGGGCCGGCATATGATACGCAGAGCCTCGAGGGATGCCTGGCGTTTGCGGTGCTGGGCAACGCCATCGACTTCTTCAGAAGCCTCGACAGCATCAGGGAGGACATGAGGGGTGTGGTCGAGTATGCCCGCGATGACTCCGCCGAGTTCGGGCGCAGGCTGCGCGATGTCGGCGATGTCCTCTTCCTGGCGGACAACGCCGGCGAGGTGTACTTCGACGTGCCTCTGGTCAAGCTGATTGGCAGGCATGCAGTGGTGACCTACGTTGTCAAGGAGAGCCCGGTTCAGAATGACCTCACCCTTGACGACCTCAGACGAAGCGGGGTGTATGGCGAGTTCGACAGGGTGATGACAACGGGCACGGCGACGCCCGGGGTGCTTCTCGAGCTTGCCTCCGAGGAGTTCAGAGGTGCGTTTGAGCGTGCCGGTCTGGTGGTGGCGAAAGGGATGGGTTACTACGAGGCGCTGACCGAGTTGCCGGCTGAGGGAAGGGTCTTCCACCTGCTGAAGGCGAAGTGCAGGCCGGTCGCCGACTCGCTCGGTGTGCCGGTGGACAGCTATGTCGCCATTCTGCGCTGAGCCTGGACTGGGCGTGGGAATCGTGGAGCGCCTGCCTTGGGGGCCGTTCATGGTTCGACAGGCTCACCACGAACGGCTGGGGTGCGGCTGACCGCAAACGGCTGGCACCTGACCGTTCGCCCTGAGCCCTTCGACAGGCTCAGGACAGGCTTGTCGAAGGGGTGAGGGTGAACGTGAGTGTGACGCGCCATGCCAGGATGGCGCTGCGATTGAGCGGACACGATGGGCAATATTCTCGTTGGCACGTGCTCGTGGACTGACCCGACACTGCTGCAGAGCGGCCGGTTCTATCCTCAGACCGCACAGACCGCCGAGACACGCCTCAGGTACTATGCCAGCCAGTTCCCGCTGGTCGAGGTGGACAGCTCCTACTACGCCCTGCCCGCTGAGAAGACGGCCCGCCTGTGGGTGGAGCGGACGCCAGACGACTTCCTGTTCGACGTCAAGGCTTTCAGGCTCTTCACCCAGCACCCGACGCCGCTTTCGGCGTTCCCCAGGGACATCCGCGAGGCCCTGCCGGACGCAGCGAGCAAGAAGGCCAACGTGTACCAGCGTGACGTGCCCGGGGACCTTCTTGGCGAGCTGTGGGCCAGGTTTGAGGATGCACTTCTTCCCCTTGACAGCGCCGCGAAGCTGGGAGTGGTGCTGTTCCAGTTCCCGTCCTGGTTCCATGCTGGCAGCCGGCAGCGCGACTACATCCTGTCCTGCAAACAGCGGTTGCCCCAGTACCGCACCGCGGTGGAGTTCCGCAACAAAACGTGGCTGCGCCGGGACGACCGGCAGCGGACGCTTGACTTCCTGCGAGAGAACGGCCTGCCCTTCGTGTGCGTCGACGAGCCCCAGGGCTTCGAGTCGAGCGTTCCTCCTCTTGTCGAGGCTACGTCGGACATCTCGCTGGTCAGGTTCCACGGGAGGAATGCTGAGACGTGGGAGAAGAAAGGGCTCTCGCCGGCGCAGCGCTTCGACTACCTGTACAGCGAAGACGAACTCACGCCCTGGGCGAGGGATATCAGGGAGCTGGCAGAGAGGTCGAGCCAGGTGCATGTGCTTTTTAACAACTGCCATTCCGACAAGGCCGTGGTCAATGCGCGTCAGATCAGGCTGATGCTGGAGTGACCACGCCCGGTGGCGTGCCGGCTGAGCCCCCCTCCCGCCAGGGGAGGGAGCACTCTGTGCTGCTCCTGCGAACGCCGCATCTCACACGCGGCAGGAAGTGCGAAGAAACCCTCTCCCTTGAGGGGAGAGGGATAGGCCTGCCCTGAGCCTGTCGAAGGGGTGAGGGTGAGGCGTATGGAGGCCGTTCATGGTTCGACGGGCTCACCACGAACGGCTGGGACGCGGCTCATCACGGGCGGCGCGGTCAATCCGTGGGAGCAGAGCCGTGCCTCGCAACTGTCATTGCGAGCAGAGCCGTAGGCGGAGCGCAGCAATCCCGGTTGGGTGGTGGCATGGGGTTCGGCCCCACGCCGAGATTGCTTCGGCGGGATCCCACACTGCGTTCGGGACAAGCCTCGCAATGACAGTGAAGAGGGCTGAGGGGAGAGGGATAGGCCTGCCCTGAGCCTGTCGAAGGGGTGAGGGTGAGGCGTATGGAGGCCGTTCATGGTTCGACAGGCTCACCACGAACGGCTGGGGGGCGCCTCACCACGAACGGCTGGGGGGCGGCTGCCCTCGGGCAGCTCTCGGTCAATTGACCGGCGCTAGAGTGCCTTCCTTCACCTGGAAGACCGAGGCCTCCGCAAGAAACGAAGGCGTGAAGCAGTCCAGGTCAGTTGTGGTGATAACCACCTGCTGCTGTGAGGCGATGAAGTCGAGCAGGTGCCGGCGGCGCGGGATGTCAAGCTCCGAGAGCATGTCGTCGAGCAGCAGGACTGGCGTCTCGTGAGTCCGGGCCTGCATGAACGAGGCCTCGGCAAGTCTGAGCGAGAGGGCGATGGTGCGCTGCTGGCCGCGCGAGCCGTACGTGTTCATGTCCGTGCCGTTCACCGTGAAGCTCACGTTGTCGCGGTGCGGACCGACAACAGACATGCCCTGCGCCGTCTCCCTCTCCCGGACGCGGGTGAGCCTCTCCGCGAAGTCGTCCGCACTGACGCTGCGCACGTACTCCATTTGCAGGGTCTCCTTCTCACCCGTCAGTCGCTGGTGGACCGGCCGGGCCAGCCCGTCGAGCTCGGACACCATGCGCTGCCGCGCCTCGATAAGGTACGAGCCGTTCGCCACCAGTTCGCCGTCCCAGAAGTCAAGCTGGTCCAACCCGGCGCGGCGCTCCCGGATCATTCTCAGCAGGTGGTTCCGCTGGGTGAGCACCTTGCTGTACCGCTGGAGGGTGCGAAGGTAGCGGGAATCGACCTGCGAGCTGGTCACATCCAGATAGCGGCGGCGCGCGGACGGTGCGCCTGAGATGAGGTCGATGTCCTGCGAGGTGAACAGCACCACGTTGACCTGCCCGACAAGGTCGATGGCCCGCCGGTTGATGCCGTTCACCTTTATTCTCTTCTGCACCAGCCTGGGCTCGGGAGCGCCGGCCTCCTCCGGGCCGTCCGTGGTCGCCGGGAACGACGCCATGAGGGCCAGCTCAACCTGCACCGGCCCGCCGGCCTTCTGGACCTGGGCCACCAGGCGGCTGACCTCGACGCCGTCCCGTGGAACGGACCAGCTCAGCAGCTCCCGCTCCGTGGTAGCCCGGTGAGACCGCGTCGTTGCGAGCAGGTAGATGGCCTCCAGGAGGTTGGACTTCCCCTGGGCGTTGTCCCCGTACAGCACCGAGAGACGGGGAGGAATGTCGAGCTCCAGGCGTTCGTAGTTGCGAAAGTTGGATAGACTCAGGTGCGAGATGTGGATGATGCACCTCCAGCAGCGGTCTCGCAGCGCAATTATAGCATAGCTGACCTCCGCGGCGGCCCGTCGGTGGGGGTGCCCCCGGAGGGACCCTGTGTACAACGCCGCCTCACGTAGTGCACAGGGATTGTCATGACCTGTAGAAGTCACTAACGCCTACTTGACAGCAGTAGATATGCTCAAATAGAATGAAAGCCAGTTTGGATAATCTGGCTTGTTGAAGTGAGGTACTATGACTGGGCGAACGTGCTTGAGAGTGCTTGCGGCGATATGCGTGCTGGCGAGCGTGTGCATTGCCGGCTGCACCGCGAACGAGGGCGAGCCGCCATCCCTCGAAGTCCTGGTAGTCCACTCCTATCATGAGGGGTGGGACTGGAACCAGGACGTGCAGGACGGCATAGTGGAGGGCCTGTCACGCGAGGGGTATTCCGAGGGCGAGGACTACGAACTGACGACCTTCTACATGGACACCAAGGTTACCTATACCACAACGGAGGCGATAGAGGGACGGGCGGCGCTTGCAGTGGACCTGATACAGGAGTCCAACCCCGACATCGTGTTCGTCAACGACGACAACGCGCTGAAGTACGTCGCCGTTGAATACGTCGAGTCGCACCCGGAGAGCGGGCTGCCCTTCGTGTTCAGCGGGGTGAACCTTGACCCCACAGTGTACGGCCCCATCGAGAGCCTGGGAGCCCCGGGGGGCACGATCACCGGGGCGCTGGAGCGCTTCCCCTACTATGAGGCCTTCTCGCTGGCCAGGACCGTCTGTCCCGAGGCCTCCAGCATAGTGCTGCTGGCGGACTCCAGCCCCAGCTCCGACTTCGTGGTGGGCGCGTTCCACGAGCGCTATCTCGACGTCATAGCCGACTCACCGCTCGATGTTATCGGACCAGTCCAGCTTGACACCTTCCAGGGGTGGCAGGACGCCGTCTCTTACTACCAGGAAGAGGCCGGTTTCCTCGGCGTCATGACCTATCACCAGCTTCGTGATGAGGACGGCGAGATCGTGGACGCCTCTGAAGTGGTGGAGTGGACAACCTCGCACAGCACGCTCCCGGAGATGGGCTTCCTCACCTTCCATGCCGAGGACGGCTTCCTGGCGGCCTGCGGCGCGTCGGGATATGAGACCGGGGTGTATGCCGGCGCCGTCGGTGGGGACATACTGAACGGCGCCGACCCGGGAGCGATAGCCATTGAGGACCCCGGCGTTATTGAGGTCGCGGTCAACCTGGCGCGGGCGGATGCGCTGGGCATCACCATCCCGCCGGAAGTTCTCGCCGATGCCGACGTGGTGTTCGGCGCTCCTGAGTAAACCGGTCCTCGTCTGGAGTCGGTTACGGGGCTCCGCTCTACCCGTTTCCCCGGTTCAGAGAGAGCGGCGGTCTGTCCGACTGAGCACGTCCGGGGCTCTCCTTGTGCGCCGGCTCGACTTCCACCTACAATGATGCCCGACCGCTATACTCCCGGGTGGTCTTGTCGTGGCGCGGCATGTAGAGCGAGGGCATCAGGGAGCGGACGGCTCGGGGGCCTGGGTGGAACGGAAACTCAGCCGCGAGTGCCCGGGCGGTTGTACAGTAAGGAGGACGTATGAAGCTCAAGGACAAGGTAGCGCTGATAACCGGCGCGGGCTCGGGCCTGGGACGGGCCATGGCGCTGGCCTTCGCGCGTGAGGGGGCCAGGGTGGTGGTGAATGACGTTTCGGAGGAGAGGGCGCGCGAGACTGTCTCCGAAATCGAGGCTTTGGGCGGGCAGGCGGTCGCCATACTCGCCGACGTCTCTGACAGCCAGCAGGTCAGGGGGATGTTCGCCCGGGCGGTGGAGAAGTACTCCACCGTGGACATCCTGGTGAACAACGCCGGCCTGCTCCAACCCGCTGAGATCGCCAGTATGGAGGACGAGGACTGGAGACGAATGATAGCGGTGCATCTGGACGGGACCTTCTACTGCACCCGGGAGGCGGTCAGGATCATGGAGGCCAAAGGCTCGGGGAAGATAGTCAACATGGCCTCTATCGCCGGCACCGCCGGGCTGGGGCGGGCGTCGCACTACTCCGCCGCGAAGGGCGGGATCGTCGCCTTTACCAAGGCCGCGGCGAGGGAGCTTGTCGGCAAGGGGATATGCGTGAATGCCCTGGCACCTGGGTTCGTCGAGACTCCCGGGCTTCAGACGCCCGCCGGGGGCGCGGAGGGCAAGACGCTGTCCGACCTCATACAGGCCGTCTTCGGCACCATCCTCCTCGACCGCCTGGGGACGCCGGAGGAGATAGCGCCGTGGGCGGTGTATCTTGCTTCCGACGACGCCAACTTCATGGTGGGGCAGGTAATCAGCCCCAACGGCGGCCAGGTAATCTGAGGCTGGACTGAAGGCAGCAACTGCGCGACGCTGGCCGAACCGCCCCGCAACAGTTCTTCTCCCCCCATAGCTCAAGCAAGACACCGGCGTGCCGGAAGCGGCCCATCTACCTGTGGACCGACATGGGCATGCTTCCACTTCCACATGTGCATAGGCAATCAAGATTCGGGAGCAGAAGACACCGACAATCCCGCCATACTCTTGAGAAGAGCGTCAACACTCCTATACAGGTCTTTCAGGTGATAGTCGGATAAATCAATCAGCGGTTCATACATGAATGAATTCAAATGGATGGGTTCGGGGGTCATCATGACTACTCGGTCGAGAAGCCTGACCTCTGAGGTGTCTGACGGGAATCGCTGTTTGTAGGTGTTGAAGAGCTTAAGCGTCTGATTCCTGCCAAGATTGTCTGTTTGAGCCGGATCATTGATGCGGCGAATCATCACTTCTTCGGCAGCCAGCCTGATAGCGATTGACAACACTACCTTGTTTTCCAAGTTGATGCATTCGGGTGCGTTCAGACACTCCTTTGCCTGCTCGAAGATGAGTGGCAGCACCTCTCCCGGGCCGAGGCTAAGGTCGAGAGACAACGTCCCATTGATTATGTCAGCTAGCTCGGCGAGCGTAATCGTAGCAGAATCTGACTTCTGATGAAGCAATGACGTCAGCTTGGAGTAGGAGGCACAGTCCTGCCCCTCGGTGTACTCAATGATATTTCGCACCATGGGAATGGCAGCAACCAGCATCGTCTGATTACGGTGTAGGTTGCTCTTCCAGTATTCGAAAGGGTGCAAGTACTGGGCTTTGACCAAATCGACCCCTCTGTCGGTTTTGAGGGACATAAGGCAATTGTGTTCGCGATCTATGTTCAGACGCCTCTGAACCGTTCTGAAGAAGTCGAAGTTATGAGTTAAGATGATGAAGAGGAATCTGCCGCTTTCAAGATTATCCTTCAAGTAGCTGATGATCGCATACTTGTTCTTGTAGTCGAAAGAGTCCGCGATATCATCAAGCAGGACCAAAGTGCGGTCAGGTGACTTGGCTCGCGCCTCCAGCTCAAAGATTACATTGAGGATATAGAGCGCCCGCTTCTCTCCCGTACTGAGGACATTGAGCAAATCGTCTCTGCCAACTTCGCATTGGTCAGTGCCGTCCTGGTACTTGAAAAGCAGACTGGGGGATTGGTCCTTGAGGATGACATCATCCTGATTAGCTACCTCCAATACGAAAGGCACTGAGAAACGCTCGTTGAATATCCTTACCACATTGTGCCAGAGTGTGGCTTGTTGTTTGGCCCTGTCAATGATTCCCGCAAGTTCTTCCTTGCCCTTCATGAAGACGTCTAGGAACTGCCCGTAACGGTCTTCGTTCGAAATCAGGTAAGACGCCCACACCTTGCGTCTTAGGCCGTCTAGGTCAGCCAGCTCGGGAACGAGTCCGCGGTGGCCGTCAAGGTAGGACCGGAGACTGCGGAGTTCTACGTTCTTGGTTATCTCCTTGTCGATAGCCTCGAATCTCTTCGACAGTTCTGGGTCATTGAAGATACGGTTCTTCTCCTGCACTATTACGGCGTCGAATTCTTCCTGGTTAGAGACCTCTTTTCTCTCAGAGCTCGTGTCCAGAAGCGACACCAAGTGCTTCGCCTCGAAGAAGCCGTTCTGCTTCAAGGTTCTGCTAACAGTCGAAGCGTTGTTGTGATTGAAAACGCCCTTTCGGAAATACAACGAGTTCTCAATCAGTTCGTCGTACTTGGCCACATACTCGCGCAGCAGGGTCGTGATGCCTGGTCTAGCCAAGAACGCCTGCACCCGTTGGTTGAATATCTCTTGATAAGCTATGCCGGAGAAGTCATAGGTCGGATTTGAATTCACTTCAGCTTCGAACCCCTCCAGGAGAGAATAAACATCACTCGGTCCAGCGCCGAAGGCCGTCAAGAGCTCTTCTTCCACGCCGCTTCGTATGCCAGCCGTACGTGCAACGCTTGCCAGCAATGCCGTCTTCGCTTCGTCAATGGACGCACGAATAGACTCATATCTGCGTTTCAGCTCTTCGTTTACGAGTAACGTTGCCATTCTTGTTGAACTGAAGATTTCTTCATCCTCGTAGGGGGTGACCACGAATATGTGTTCTTCGTCTGATGGCATGCCGAAATCGTTGTCAACGGAACACTCTGAAGGCCTGTCTGGGAAGATGGCGTCCCTCGGGTCCTGGCCCACGCTGATGTCCTTGAAGACTCTCGCAAGTGATGTTTTCATAGCGCCATTGGGCGCGTAGAGCAGCAATGCCTTCCCATTGGTGAAATCGAATTCGTGGCGTAGAGCCCTTATTCCGTAGCAATTCTTCAGATGTACCGAGATCTTCACGGCAACCTCCCGACTTCATAGTTGTGGCATGCGAGTATTGTGGCCCTGAGGTCACAATACGTCAAGTCACGAGGTAGCAGACCGACACAAGTGCCCCTGCCCTATGTTGCCAACAAAGCGCGACGCAATGCGCAGTGGTTGCGACGGGATCGCCGTCTTTCTCACTCCGTGCGGCAGTCCACGGCGTGTGACCATTCGTTGTGCGGCAAGGGGATTTACGTCAACGCCCTGGCGCCGGGGTTCGTGGAGACTCCTGGGCTTCAGACGCCCGCCGGTGGGGCGGAGGGGAAGACGCTGTCAGACCTGATTCAAGCGGTGTTCGGCACCATCCTCCTCGACCGCCTGGGGACGCCGGAAGAGATAGCGCCGTGGGCGGTGTATCTGGCTTCCGACGACTCGAATTTCATGGTGGGTCAGGTAATCAGCCCCAACGGCGGCCAGGTAATCTGAGCGGCGCCTGCTGGATCACATTGGGACGGCACAGGCGCTGGCGCCGTGGCCTCTACGTGCAGGTCTCGCAATCTGTGGTGCGCGGCCCTGGTACTCTGTTTTTCGAGCGCCTGCTGGAGCCTCGCGCGACCCTGAACTGGACCATGTAGTTGTATCCGAGGTCGACCGCGCCTGTCCTCTCAAGACCGTGCGGTGTCATCAGGGCCTCGACCTCTTGCGGCGACAAACGCATGGACAGGGGCGGCCCAATAGGCATGTCCTTTTTCTTGCATTCGATGATCGCCACGCGCCCGCATGGTTTCAGGACACGGCGGATTTCCTCGAGCACTCCATCCTCAGACCTGACCACATCAGGTACGTGGAGTACGGTGGCCATGAGACACACATCGATGCAGGCATCATCGATGGGCAAGGGTCGGGTGATGTCGGAGACGACAGGCTTGATGTTCCCCACTCCCTGTGACCCGGCTTCCTCTGTCAAACGCTCGATCGCTTCCTCGCTCCTGTCGAGTGCATACACCGCTCCGGAGTCCCCGACAATCCTGGAGGCCTCGATCGCGTAGTCTCCCGGACCACAGCCCAGATCAGGAAAAGCATCGCCCTGTCTGAGCCCGAGCGCGGCGAAAACGCGCTCCGGGTCATGCATCCAGAAGCTGCTCTGAACGTGTCCGCCTTTGCCGTGTCCATGACTGTCTTCATGGTTGTGGGGTCTCTCGCTCGTCACCGCAGTCACATTCCCTTCCTGGCCACTATCCCCTTCCCCTCCACCTGGTAGTACTGCGCACCGCTGCATATCAAACAGAGCCCCGCGCCTTCGCCGTGGGGCACCACCTTCGTGGTCATGGTCTGTTCTCCACAGCTCCGGCAGGTGACGCTCGCGGCTATCGGTGCGTATTCCGGGAGAGTCGGGCGGACCGTTTCGGCGGTCAGGATGTCCTCGAAGGGAAGCCGGACGAGCGCGAAGGCCGCTTCGCGTCCCTTCAGCTTGAAGGCCGCTTCCTGCTCGGCGGTTCCCTCCCTGTTCCTGACGACTGTGTCCATGAGGGGGAAGAACTCCGGGACCTCCCGCTCCACGTGGTACCGGAAATCGGGACGTACACGTACACGCACACCTGTCCTTTCCCCACGTACGGTGAAGCTGACCGCCATCCGCCCCAGGTCGCGGTACACCAGGGAGTTGTTGCCCAGGGTGCACCCCGAAACGACCTGTACGCCATCGGCGAAGCAGGAATTCGTTTCGACCACGGCCATGAGGTGCTCCATTCCGCTGGATGGTGTGTAGCCCGTTTCCAGTAGTTGCAGGCCGTACGCCGAGGCCATCACGCCCAGGGCGCTCCCGGGGCAGAAGTGACCGTGCAGCCTGCCGGTGAAAGTGAGTAGCCCGGACAGGTCTCCCGCGGCTAGGGCCTCCTCGACTTCCTGTCTTGGATTGTCGATGGCTGGGTTGCTCATGTCTTCCTCCGTGGTGAGGTCGTTGCGGTGGTTAGCAATTGCAAACCATTGCAATACTACCCGAAAGGCATGGTAACAGACCTCGTCTGCGGAGTCAAGCGGTTCTTGAGAGGGGGGCGAAGCCAGCAGCCTGGTTGCGCTCACCACGGGAGGAACACCGGCATATCTGATGGACATGTTCTGTGACCATTCCCCTGGCGAAGAGGCTTCACGTATTCCGCCAGGGTGCCTTCCTTGAGCGGTTCTTCATTGTGCTATCATTGGGCAATGTGGGGGCAGTCATGTACAGGCGCTGACCCGCGTCGAAGCGGTACGATGCTGCGAGTTGTTGGCGAACCGAGGAAGTCGAGACATGTCTGAGTTCCGGTACAATAAGTCAAGGAAATACACTGACTACGATACAATCTACGGGCAATGCAGCGGTCCAGGGGGCCTGCAGCTTGCCGAGTTCATGGCTGAGAAGATGGAGCTTGTCCCGGGCAGGAGACTCCTGGATGTTGGCGCAAATCGAGGCTACCAGACGTGCTTCCTGGCAAGGGAGTACGGCGTGTTTGCCGTAGGTATCGATCCCTCCCGTGACAGAATGGACGGATACCCCGTCATTGAACACCTGCGAAGGAATGCGGAGGAATGGCGTGTTGAGGACTCCGTATTGGCAATCAGGGTCGGTGTTCCGGAAACGAATTTCGCGGCTGACTCCTTCGACTACGTCTATTCGACCACGGCGCTTGAAATGGTCCGGGTGGCTCAGGGTGTCGAAGGCTACTTCAACTGTTTGAAAGAGGTCTTCCGCGTCTTGAGGCCCGGGGGAGTCTTCGGGTTGGGGGAGCCCATGCATCTTGACGTCGATCTGCCTTCGGACCTTGAACCATACGTATCTCAAGAGGAATACCCGTGGAAGGAGTGCTTCCGGAGTCTGCGCGAGACAACCGGACTCGTGAGGTCGGCGGGGTTTGATATCATTGAAGCCGGGTATGCTCCCGACGCTCGCCGGTGGTGGAAGGCCTATGCGATGCACGATCCTTTCTGCAAAGAAGACCCGGAGGGTGATCCCAGGACTCTTGAGATAGATGGCGGTCGCTGGACGAGTTTCGGCTACATCATCGCCAGGAAACCCGCACCAGAGGGCTGACAGCGTTGCGGGCCGGCTTCCCGGGGCATCTTTCACCGTCCCCGTTTCTCAAGTGCAGGTCCGGCTACCACTGGACGAACATGGGGATGTCTGATTCTCCTGTACTATGACAACTCCACCGAAAGAGAATCCTGAAGTCTCCTGCATTAGACAGGCAATCCCACCTGTCGGAGATAACTCATCGGGAGCAACGTTCTACGCGAGGGTGGCAACAGGGACTAGTGTGCCCGGGCGGCACTGATAGAGGTTGTTCTCATAGGTGACTGCCTGGCGAATGAGATCTGATGGGAGCGAGGCAGTACATGGCCCAACCCATATACTGGCGTTGGAACTGCAAGTAATCATCCTGGTCAGCACGAAAATGCTTGAATACCTGTTCATAGTCAGGGTGGGTGGGATTCTCTTCAAGCCAACGTATCAGTCCATACCAGCTATCCGAAATGTACCTATCCCAGTCGTCGTTGCTGGCACGGATGATGTATTCGAGTTCAAAGCCTTCGTCCCGGGTAAGTTGGGCTAGTTCCGGTTCCGTGTGCGTAGTTGTCTGTTTCTGGGCGTATTCCGGATGTACCTGGTTGCTGAGCCAGTGGGTTTCGCCAATACCAAGGCGTCCATTCTGATGAACAGCCTGCTTCATCGCCTGAATCGTCTGCTGGTAGCCGCCGAAAACAAACGTTGCCCCAATACATGTTGCGGCATCGAAGGCCCCCTCTTCGAATACGTGGTCAGCCGCAGGAGAGCAGACGATTTCGATTTGGTCCGACAACCCTCTCTCGACCAGCTTCTTTCTGGCCCGGTCGCAGAAATCATCGGATATATCTATGCCTATGCCAGTGATACCGAATTGCTCAGCCCAGAGAGTGATGGGCTCGGCACAACCACAACCGAAGTCGATGACTCGGTTTCCCTTCTTCAAGTTGAGTAGTCCGCCAAGTTTGATGATTTTTTCCGGCGTGGAAGGGTTCAGTATCTCCATATAGCGGTGTGCGATACTCATAAGATCACGAAATTCCATCATTCAAGCCTTCGTCAGAAAATGGCGACTTCATTAAGAAAGGCGTTACGGGACCTGAAGCTGATCTTGCGTTGATAGTGGGGTGATGACAGTCCCGGACTTTTCGCCCAATTATGAACATCCTAGACTTCTGCTTGAGAAGAAGCAAGCAGTCCTGGCCACAATATTGCCACTGGACGAACATAGGCATGGATGTCCAGTGATGCAAATATCAATATCTACTTCCATTGGCCCCTGTCGTTAGATAGCAGTCCCAATAGGGACTTGGGAGAGAGGGTCCTTCCATGTGTGCATATCAATCGGAGAATGACCATTTCAACTAATGGCGTTGTCTTAGTCTTGCAGTTGACCTGGGGACATGCACATTCTATTTGACATTTCCACCGGAGAAGTTGGAGCTACTCGATCAGCCGTTACCGCGTGAACATACATTACGGTATTTCTATGTCAAAAGATGTTTGTGTTCTGACCTGATCAGTTGCAGTAATCAACTCGAAAGAGACCTTCGTATCACCACTCTTGAGCGTGTTGAACATGAACCAGGCCGTACCGTCAACTGGGGATTGCGGGTCAAGCATGACTATAGCCTGATCTGGATTGGAAAGGATATCGTTGTCGAATGAAACAACCCAATGTTCGCCAACCCTTGGGATGACATATAGCCCTATGGCAAACCTGTCACCAACGTTGGCTATGATGGCCTGTGTCGGGTCGATGTAGGTTGGCATGACCAACCACGGCGCTTGAGCTTGTCGAGAAGGCTCAACAGTATACGGTACTGGAGTTATGGTGAAAGTCGTGGTTGGGGTAGCACTAGACTGACCGCACGAAACTCCGACCACAAGTGTTCCAATAATCATTGCGACAAACAAAGCACATCCCTTGTTCATCTGATTCCCTTTCGAAAACCGAGACGTGTCTCGTGCCCCGTTGCTGGCCAGCCAGCAACGGACGGACTATTCAGCAAAAAGCACAATTCCGGTATCCAGATAGACTATCGATTAGTCACATAGACAAATGTGCCAAATCGATTTCAATTTGCAGTATGCAACTTCACCTTGCTGTCCGAGTATACCTGGACGTTCAAATAGGTGAGATTGCTACCACCGGGAATGGCTTCAACTTCATGCCAGGTGATGTCTACGGTAGAATAAAGGTACTCCAGGGACATGTTATGGAACGTCGTATCTCCTGGAACATCTTCGTCTCCATTTATGTTGTACGTTTCAAGAGCGCAAAACACAGCTAGATCACTTTCTCCAAATTCATTACTATAAAGGGCGGAATACTGGCCCGTGTCACTGTCAGTGATTTGAATGAACCACGTTGAGTATTCCCAGACCCACATCATCGTCCCGTACAGACTATCACCTTCGTTGACATTGCGGACCGTACCTCTAATGTTACCCTGATTGCCGACTGACCACGCTGCGATAGTCCATCTTCCACTACCTGCATTATTCCATTCAAGTACGGGCTGTATTATTTCAGTTCCGTCATCGGGCTCAATGCCATTAAAAAGGAAATCTACTACGTTTCCACCAGGATCGGGCGGGGCTGACGGCACTGTCCAGTGTGCTTGGAACCAATCGAGATTCGCCACGGTCCAGTCTTCCGAATACTCGAGCCATCCACTATAGCTAGGGACTTCTTCACGATACTCCGGCTTCCCCAGGTTTGTGTTTCGGTGATTCACAATCGTGAGAATAAGTTCTTCATCATAGAAGATTCTCGTCGTTTCGCCACAGGTTTCAATACGCGAACCGCTGGGAACATTGTAGACCTCGGATGCTCTTTGGAGACCGTACGGGGTCGGTACCAACGCGGAGCGAGAATTCGACGTCTTGTATATAGTCTTTCCGGCAGGACTGATTACTGATGTTTCTCCGTTTTGCAGATGATTGATTATCGAACCATTGGGTATCAAATTCCCACCGTTGATGGGTTCAACACTGAACGGTTCTTGCAGCCACGAGACAGGTACTTGCTCATCACCGGCCAGCACGACGATTATGTTGGTCAGGACAAGTGCACAGATAACAGCAACAGCCAAAACAGATCTCAGTGCTTTCATTCTATCTGTCCCCTTTCAATTCAATTTATTTGGACCCTTGGCTTTGTGCCCCTGTCTTTCTGCCAGATTCGCTCTTTCTGAACTTCTGTCATTAAACTTCTCCCGGAAGACTGGGGACGTTA
>JAXHUA010000185.1:0-40094 GCA_034189695.1 Chloroflexota bacterium
GTCTCCCTGTGACTCATCACGGGGGGGCCTCAGAACCGACCCGGTGCGCGATGGTGAGTACGAGTGGGCCAGGATATGGTCGTCGGGAGCACCAGGCGCGAGGAAAGCCAAATAAGGAGGGTGGAGAATTGGCCAGAGATATGACGGTTGCTCTAGCTGGGAACCCCAACTCGGGCAAGACTACGGTATTCAACAATCTGACCGGGGCCAGGCAGCACGTGGGCAACTGGCCCGGGGTCACAGTGGAGAAGAAGGAGGGGAGTTGCAGTCACAGTGGCTACAACATAAGTGTCGTCGACCTTCCCGGTGTCTACAGCCTGACTGCCTATTCCCTGGACGAGGTCATTGCCAGGGACTTCATTATGGACGAGAAACCGGATGTGGTGGTTGACATCGTCGATGCCTCGAATCTGGAACGCAATCTCTATCTTGCGGTGCAACTGTTGGAAACGGGGGTGATGTTAATTGTAGCCCTCAACATGATGGACATGGCGGAGTCCAGGAAATACCAGATCGACGCCAAAGAGTTGTCTCGTCTGGTGGGAGCCCCGGTGGTGCCGATGGTGGCCAATCGCAACAGGGGGACGGCAGAGCTTCTGGAGACCATTGTCGATGTTGCTGAGGGCAAGGTCGAGGTCCCCGGGCTGCGGCTGGACTATGGTCGCGAGGTGGAGCGGGAGTTGGAAAAGCTGGAGCGAATCATCAAGGACAATCCCCTTGCTCGCCAATATTCCCCGAGGTGGCTGGCGATTAAGCTCCTGGAGGAGGATGAGGAGATAATCAGGAGATTCAAGGAGGTGAAGAGTGGACAACGAAGCATTGCTGTCGGCCGGAAACGGTGATGAGAGCCTGAGCCGCGCCTGGCGAAACAGCCTCTCACATCTAAAGAGCGTCTACCGGGACGAGGCCGAAACGGTGGTCGCTGATGCCAGGTACGGCTTCATCAGTGGACTGGTGCGGGATGTCCTCAAGAAGCCTGCTATCGAGAGGCTGACGCTGTCCGACAAGATCGACAAGGTGGTGCTCAACAGGTGGCTGGGCATCCCCCTGTTCCTGGCGATACTCTACGGGGTGTTTCAGCTCACCTTCGTGGTATCGGCCCCATTCATGGACTGGATTGACGAGGGATTTGGCTGGCTGGCTGGTCTTGCGGCGGGCATATCACCAGCGTGGTTAGGCTCTCTGCTCGCCGATGGTATTATCGGTGGGGTGGGGGCGGTGCTGGTCTTCGTGCCGGTGATATTCCTTCTCTTCATCGCCCTGTCGATACTCGAAGACAGCGGCTATTTGGCTCGCGCCGCTTTTGTTATGGACCGGCTGATGCACAAGATCGGACTTCACGGCAGGTCCTTCGTGCCACTGATGCTGGGCTTTGGCTGCAACGTCCCGGCCATCATGGCCACCAGAACCATTGAGAACCCTAAGGACAGGCTGGTCACTATCCTGGTTAACCCCATGATGTCCTGCGGGGCCCGCCTGCCGATCTACGTGCTGTTTGCGGCCGCCTTCTTCACCGCTCACCAGGGGCTGGTGGTCTTCTCCATGTACGCCATCGGGATTGTCCTCGCCATCTTGCTGGCGTGGCTATTCCGCAAGAGACTGGTACGCGGCGAGAGCGGCCACTTCGTTATGGAGCTTCCTCCTTACCGCCTTCCCACGGTCACTGGAGTGCTGGTGCACATGTGGGAGAGGGGAAGAGTGTTTCTCCTCAGAGCTGGAACCATCATATTCAGCATAGTGGTGCTCATCTGGCTCTTGGACTACGTTGGCGCCCTGGAGCCTATAGGAAGGGCGATCGCACCCATATTCAGTCCCGCCGGCTTCGGCCAGTGGCAAGCCGCGGTAACCCTGATCTTCGGCATCCTGGCCAAAGAGGTAGTGGTAGGCACATTTGGCGTCCTGTTCACCGGCGTTGAAGAGCTTGGGGGGCTGGGGAATGTCATCGGCTTCGAGTTGGGCTGGACACCCCTTGTCGCCTTTGCCTTCATGGCGATGTCCCTGATATACGTCCCATGTATGGCGGTTATCGCCATTGTCAGACGGGAGACCAACTCCTGGAGGTGGACTGGCTTCGTTGTCGGCTACACCCTTGTCCTGGGCTGGATAGTGGCGACGCTTATCTATCAGATTGGCCGGCTCTTCGTCTGATAGCCGGAAAAGAACCGAGCCAGGTGGGAGCCTGTCTCCTGCCTGGCCATGGGATAAGGAGGCAATAACATGAGTAGGCTCAACTTACGTGGAATCCCCAGAGCAAAGGGTTTCAGCCTGGCTCTGATGCTCAGTGCGGCAATCGCAATGGCTGCTGCATCTCTTCTCGCCGTGCCGGCCTATGCTCATGCGCCATCTGGCGCCAGTGGCTCGGTTGAGGAAACCGATTTGATGCCCATCTGGATCTTCGATGAGGACGGCGAGCTATACAAGTTCGTCGTGGAGGAGGACGACCTTGTGGGCTATGGCAGAGGGATGAAGCGGATCGAGATCGAGGTCGATGGCGACACTGTTCCCGACGGGAGCCTGTGCGTCTGCGAGGTTCTCACCTTCAGGGTATTGCAGTTGGCGTTCTCCCAGCTCTGGCCCGAGGATGTGCCTGACATGGCGAGTTTCGCTGTCAGATATGGCCACCCCAGCAAGGGCAGCAAGGCTACCTTTGAGTATGTTACCCGGGCTTTCACCCGAGGGGCAGCCGAGCTTGAACTGGCTGAGGGGGTGACGAGTAAAGACTTTGATCTGGAGGTCTTCTGGTACGAATTCACCAACACGGAAACCGGCGAGACCTTTGAGACTCATGTCCTTGAGGGGGTCTTTCCTGACGGCTTCTTCGACCTGCGGACGAAGGTGAAGGCCGAAACCGCAACGGAAGCTGAGGAAGCCGTTTTTTCGCAGCAGTGGGAGGAGGTCAGGGATAAGTTCCTGACAATGGGGTCGGACGAGCTGTTCGATGTTGAGGAAGAGGAAGCGGAATCGCCTCCATACTGGCCAATAGCATTCTCCCTCGGGCTTACGGCTGTATTACTCGGAACTATTGTCGTCTCAGTGTCGGGACGAAGGAAGTAGCGCATCCCGAGAGGGGGTCAGGCGATGCTTTCGAGAGTGCTGAAGGAGCTTGAGGGGGCCGGAGGGCCGCTAGACCTCAGTGAGATGAGCCGACGTCTGGAAGTGGAGCGAAGCGCCTTGGATGGGATGCTCCAGTTGCTTGTACGTAGGGGGCGACTGCGTGAGATTGGTCCTGTTGCACCGACTTGCGAGCATTGCTCCAGTCGCTTGAGTTGCGCCCGAGTTCAGGATGGCGGTGCACTCGGCAAGGTGTATGAGCTAGTTGACTAGCCTCTAACGGCTTAGGTGCTTATCCCCGGTAAGCCGAGACGCGTGGGGGAACCGCACAAGCAGGCTCCCCATCACTTTGTAGGATCATGCAGATTAACGTACCTTTTGCGCTACTGTTGACCACCCTGGCAGGGCTGTCAACAGGAATTGGCAGTGGCATTGCGTATTTCATACGCACGCCCAAGTACTCCTACCTGGCGGTAATGCTGGGCTTCTCTGCCGGGGTGATGGTCTATATCTCATTTGTCGAACTGCTGAAGACCGCCGTCGAGCAGGTAGGCTTCGCCACCGCCAATTTGGGCTTTTTCGTCGGCATAGCCTTCATTGCCGTTGTAGATACGCTTGTTCCTCATGAATACGAGGAGGAACGACGTGACAGGGTACAATCCTCAGTCGCCAGCCGAGAGCATCTAGGTCAAGGAAGGGGAACGATTCCGCCTGCCTCATCCACCGGAGGCAGGTCCTCGGTCCTCATGCGGGCCGGCGTTCTCACTGCTCTGGGAATCGCCATACACAATTTCCCTGAAGGACTGGTCACCTTCAGCAGTGCAGCTACCGGGGACGTAGCTCTTGGGCTCGCAGTCGCCGTTGCTATTGCCATCCACAACATCCCAGAGGGCATGGCCGTGTCCGTGCCCATATACTATGCCACCGGCAGCAGGCGACGGGCCTTCCTGTACTCCTTCTCATCGGGACTGGCTGAGCCTTTGGGGGCGCTCATCGGCTATGCAGTCCTGCTTCCCTTCCTGACGCCAACCGTGCTCTCAACGCTCCTTGCCTTCGTGGCCGGTGTCATGGTCTACATCAGCCTGGTGGAGCTGCTGCCCCTGGCACATAGATACGGCAAGGAGCACCTTGTGGTCATAGGCATGGGAGCAGGTATGCTGGTTATGGCGGCCAGCCTGTTTCTGCTGAACTAGGTCTCTGAGGCGAGAGCGGCATTTGCGCTTCAGGTTGTTGCAATACTATAATTACAGTTGCCTTTGGTTGATTCGCGCACTGTGCCAGGTCTCGATGATGGTGTGTGCCGACGGTAAGGTGCCGCTTCTGAGACTTGGAGGGGGTTGGACAGAATCTAGTGCGCAGGAGGCTCCGTTTGTACGTTGTGACCTTCAACGGCAAGACTCCAAAGGTGGCCGGGTCGGCCCTCGTGGCTGACACCGCATATCTCATCGGCGATGTCGAGGTGGGCGAGAACAGCAGCATCTGGCCTGGAGCGGTGATTAGAGGTGACATGGCGCCGATACGAGTCGGCGACAACTGCCACATCGAGGAGAACGTGGTGCTGCATGGCCCGGCGAGGATCGGCGACAACTCAATGGTGGGCCACAACTGCGTTGTGGAAGGCACCATCGGCTGCAAGACCCTGGTGGCCAACGGGGCGACAGTCCTCTTCGACGCCCACATCGGCGACCTCTGCCTGGTGGCTGCCAAGGCCCTCGTTCTGGAGAACATGAGGGTGCCCGACTGCTCGTTCATCGCCGGCGTGCCGGCTTCGATACGGGGCGAGGTCACAGAGAACCACATCGAAATGATTACCTACTACTGGTCCTACTACGTCGACCTGGTTGTGGAATACAAGAAGCAGGGAATCTGGAAGAGATAGCGCACGGGCGAGACACCGAGCGAGATACTGCTCCCGTCCGCCTCTTAGACGTTCCGCACTATTACGTCGCTCCCGCTCTAGACATGGCGGCTCCGCATTGCCTTCATCCACCTCCTGACTCAGCGTCTATGGCTATCGGCTCACGGCCGGCGGGCCGTGCTTGTGGGGGCTTCGACAGTCTGCTTGCAGCGCCGCATGAAAGGTGCCATCATTGTGGCACGGGAGGGCGCCAGGAGATGGAGATACCGACTGCCAGATGGAATGCGGTAATCCCGCGCCGGAGGTCGCGGCGCAGGTTCGACTCGTCTGAGCTGGCGTCTCGTGTGCTGACGGAGCTTGAGGCCGTGTGTCGTGAGTTCCAGCCCTTCCCTGGGGCACGGTCGGTGCTGGTGACGCACTCGGCCGACAGGGTGCTGCGTGGGGTCGTCGGCAGCTACGGCAAGGTCACCGGTGCGCCAGCGTTTGTCGCCTTCGTCGGCGACACAAGCGACCCGCGCATGAACGAGAAGGTGGGCTACACCGGGGAGGGCATCATCCTGGAGGCGACGGCCATGGGCCTGGACACCTGCTGGGTCGGCGGCTTCTTCCGGCCCCGGGTGGCGGCGTCGCTCGTTGGTGTGGCGGGGGACGAGCGGGTCATGGCCGTCACGCCCGTCGGCCACGCCCTGGCGAGCGTCACGGCGCAGGAGAAGGCCATGACCGGCTTCGGTCGAACACACCGGCGCAAGAGCCTGCCGGAGCTGGTTGCCGGGCTGGGTCGGGGCGAGTGGCCGTCGTGGATGGAGCCGGCGCTGGACGCTGCCCGGCTGGCGCCCTCGGCGGTGAACAGGCAGCCGTGGCGCTTTCGTGTCGACGCGCAGGGCGTTACTGTCTCGGTGGACAGCCCCCGGTTCGCCCTCGGCATATCGAAGCGGCTGGACTGCGGCATCGCCATGCTGCACCTGGAGGTGGCCGCGCTGGCCCGTGGCGTGCACGGCGAGTGGGAGCTCCTTCAACCCCCTGACGTGGCCAGGTTCACGGTCGGCTGTGGGGAGACCTGAGCCCCTTGCTGGTATCTGCACTTCGTCTGCCGCTGGCGAGCAGTTGCCGTGCCGGCATGCCCCGATTTCCCCTTCTTCGACATCGAAGCCGCCGTGCATCCTCGTGAGATGATACAATAGGGCAACGACAAGTGAGGGGAGAATGGCATGCGTGTTGCGATGTGGTACAACAACCGGGACGTGCGGGTGGAGGAGATGCCGGTTCCCGCTATCGGGCCGGGCGAGATGCTGGTCAGGATAGTCGCCAGTGGCATCTGCGGCAGCGACGTGATGGAGTGGTACCGCCTCCACCGGGCGCCGCTGGTGCTGGGCCACGAGATCGCCGGCGAGGTGGTCGAGGTGGGGGATGGGGTGGACAGATACCGGGTCGGCGACCGAGTCACCGTGGCGCACCATGTCCCGTGCAACACCTGCCACTACTGCCTCAGCGGCCACCATAGTGTGTGCGACACGCTGCGCAGCACCAACTTCGACCCGGGCGGCTTCGCCGAGTACGTACGCGTGCCGGCGATCAACGTCGACCGCGGCGTGTTCGTGCTGCCCGAAGGGGTGTCCTGCGAGGAGGGGTCGTTCACCGAGCCGCTGGCATGCGTTGTGCGCGGTCAGAGGCTGGCGCACCTCGCGCCGGGCCAGAGCGTGCTCGTGGTCGGCAGTGGCATGACCGGCCTGCTTCACGTGGCGCTGGCGCGCGCCCTCGGGGCGGGGCGCGTCATCGCCATGGACACCATCGCCTACCGGCTGGAGCAGGCGAAGCGGTTCGGCGCCGAAGCTGTGATCGACTCCGAGAACGATGTACCGGCCCGGGTGCGAGAACTCAACGGCGGCCGCCTGGCCGATCTGGTGGTGCTGTGCCGTGGCGCGTGGCTGGAGCAGGCCCTGCTGTCCGTTGAACGCGGCGGCACGGTCCTTGTCTTCGGCGCGACGCGCGAGGGCGTCACCATCCCCGTGCCGGTGAACGAGCTCTTCTGGCGTACCGAGGTGACCATCACCAGCGCCTACGCCGGCCCTCCCGAGGACTCGGAGACGGCGCTGGAGCTTATCCGCGCCCGGCGGGTGCCCGTGGCCGACATGATCACCCACCGGCTGGGCCTGGAGGAGACCGGCCTCGGCTTTGAGATGGTGAGCCACCCCACGGAGCACGATTCCATCAAGGTCATCATCGAGCCGCAGCGGTAGGTGGTCGGCGCGCTGCGATAGTGCCTTGGAGACCGACAGAGGAAACGCCCTTTGCTTAGGACGTCTCCTCAGATTCTCCGTTGCGAATCACACAGGCCTCATGCGCCTAGGCACCGGAAGCTTCGCCGCGCAATGCGGCGGCAGAACCGCTTGGCTTCGATGCGGGCAGTGCTACACGTTGGCCTGGTGTCGTCTCCTGCTCCAAACGATGAGGGAAGAGGCTGCCAGCACGAGCAACGCTACCGCCGCCAGTATCCACGGCATTACGAGCGTCAGCTTGTCAGTGGGGATTCCGGTTCCCCCCACCGATGGGGCCTCTTCCTTGTCCTGCGACAGGCCGAAGATGTTCCCCGCAAGGTCTCCGCTTAGGTCGTAGACGATGGCGCTGCCGCCGCCAGTGATGTTTACTCCATAGAGGTACCGTGCAGCCCACGACCCGGCGTAGGCGGTGCCGTCACTGGTGTAGGCGAAACCACCCTGCCACTGGATGTTGGACTGGGAGACCACAAGGGAGCTGCCAGGGCTGGCCAGGTTCAACTCGATCATCTCGCTGCCCGCGTCGGCCCAGAACCCGGCGTACCACTTGCCGCTTTGTGGGTCCTTGTCCAGATCTCCGTCGGAGCACATGCTGGCGGCGCCCGAAGCGTCGATATTGCCGAGGCTTGTGATGCTGCTCAGGTTGCCCGAGCCGTCAAGCGCGATGCGGAGCAGCCTGGGATTGGCAGTGCCCCAAGCGAGGCATACGCCGCCACCCTCGATGGCGAGCAGGCTTGAGTCGCTCTCGGCGCACAGCGCATTCACATGGTGGAAGCCGGCGTTGCTGAACGCGTCCGCAACAGTCGTCATGACGGCGCCCGTGTTGGGGTCAAGCCGGAACAAATCGGTGAAGTTGTGATCAGTTGACGTCCTGCCTACGGCGTAGACCTTGCCGTCAGGCGTTACTGCGATGTCCGAGTACAGTGGATTGGACGGGTCGTCGTTGACCATCGTCACCACGCCGGTGGAGGTGTCCACTTTGAACACCTCGCTGTACTCGTTGTCCGTGCCGAAACTGACGCCGGTAACGCCCCAAAGCACGTAACCCGAGTCTGCGGCCACCGTGGGTACCACCGCGAATGACGCCGCCAGCGCGACGACCAGTGTCGCGATCAACAGTCTCTTCATTGCGCATTCTCCTTTCATCTTCACACTGCATTTGCCGCATTCTGCGGTGAACTGCTGCGAATTCAGGTCCGACGCTCATCTTCTCCCGTGCTGCTCGTTTCTGGAGACCCGTGCGACACGGGCCGTCGGACCGGCCTCACTACTGCAAAAAAGAGAGAGCCGGCCATCTTCTCCGCTAGGAGACACAGCCGACTCCCGCTGACCTACCTTGGTTCGCGGGGCGCCTTGCGCTTCGCCAAGGGCTGATGCGCTGACTGCGTGCTCCTGATGCCTTGGACCCCACGGAGTCACCACCTCGCGTGGGCATCGTTTACCCTAGCCAGTGCTATCTGTTCGACTCACCTCGAAACGGGAAGCGCACTGCCGGCGCGGTTTCGCTGTCGAGTTCACAAACCCGACACTGCCGAGTCCGCGCTTCGCTTCCCCGCTCCCCGAAAAACATAGTGGCCAGACCCTCGCTCAAATGCATCTGCATCACTTGCGGGATCTGGCCTCTGATGACCGGATCACGATTTGATTCGCTTTGCAGCCAGATTGCTGAACAGTATCGTAAGCGCCTAGATGTATAGCATAGTCGCGATGCTCGTGTCAACCCCAGTACGGTATTGGGCAAACGGGCGCCGGCCCGCCTAGCGCCGTTTTCTCTGTTTCTCTCGTTCCTTCATCAGCGTGGCCCACCACTCGCAATCGAGGAAGCTGCCGGGCGGCACGTTGACCATCCGGTGAAAGAGCTGCGGCGAGACGGTGAAGGCGAGGGTATCCGGCGGCAGGTGCCGCCGCATGGCGATGTCGGTGCCGCCGACTACCGCCTTCTCGCCGCCGTACTCCTCGACGGCCCCCCACAGCATGGAGCAGCCCGATCCGAACGGGGCCACCACCATGTCCACGGTGGACCAGTACCCGGAGAGAGTCGTCAGCGCCGACAGGCGGTCGGGATCGACGAAGAAGGACAGAGTCTTCACGCTGTCCCACTGGTCGAGCTTGAGGGGGCCGATAAGGACATGGCCGGACCGCGGCTTCAGTCGCGTGTGCTTGTCAAGCCACTCCGCGGCGATCTCGGGTGAGGCCTTCAGTCCCTCGCCGGGCAGCTCTTCGGTGCCGCAGGTGAGGAAGTACTCGATACTGGGCATGATGGTGTCTCGCAGGCCGAGATGGAAAAGGCCTCCGGGGCAGCCCTTTCCCTCGCCGGTGAGCACCAGCGTATCGCCCTTGAGCCACCGTGTGTAGTAGGCGAAGCAGCAGTTGTGGCTGCCGGGCTTCACCAGCGGCCTGAAGGCCTGGGTGTCTTCGCTGTCGTACACGGCGATGACCGGTGTTTCGATTCGCAGCGCCTTGAGCAGGGCGTCCACCTTCTCCTGGGCCGGTGCTTCAGTCATTGCTGTGCCTCCCTTTGGAATGAGAATCAGGAACGCGTGGCTCCGTGGCCTTCGAGGCGACCGTCCTCCAAACGGGCGTCCCGAGCGCCCGTTTCGTCTACGCCAGCCGCCGGATGACGCCGACGACCCTGCCCTGTATCTCCACGTTCCGGGGGTCGGCATAGATGGGGGCCATGCTCTCATTGGCTGGCTGCAGCCGGACCTTCCCGTTCTCCAGGTAGAACTTCTTCAGAGTCGCCTCGCCCTCGTCCTTCAGCCAGGCGGCGACCATGTCGCCGTTTTCCGCCGTGGATGCCTGCTGCATCAACACCAGGTCGCCCTCGACGATGAGGGCGTCGATCATCGACGTGCCCTTGACCCGCAGAGCATAGATGGCCTCCTTGCACCGCGTGAACCCCTCGGGAAGCTCGACCGTGTCGGCTGTGCGCTCGGGGCTCCATGCGTCGGCGCTGGGTACGGGTATGGGTTCACCCGCGGCGATGGTGCCGATGACCGGCACGCGGAGCACGGGCCGGTCGCCCAGGCCAATGCCCCGGGACACCTCGCGGTCCCTGGTGATGTGCCCGTCTTTCTCAAGGACCCTGAGGTTGTACTCCACGACGGAGGTGGAACTGATGTCGCACCCCCGGGCGATGTCCCTGATGGTGGGCGGGTAGCCCCGGTCATCGATGAACCAGCGAAGGAACTCCATTATGCGAGCCTGCTTGGCGGAAAGCTTCTTCATACAACGCCTCCCCTACCGAACACTTGTTCTAGAAGGATAGCACTGCATGTGGCTGGTGTCAATACCTGCACTGTGGCGTAGGGGTTGGAGCAATCCGGACACGCGGTTATGGGGGGTGGGTGGTGACGTGCGGATGGCCTTGCCTGCCGCGTAAGAAAAGCGGCCGCCCCCGATTGGGTCGAGACGTAATGCGAGGCGAGGGCGAGGTGGCTGTTTGGCGTCGTGTATGTACGAGCAGCCACAAACCGGCCCACTATCGGGGGCAGCCAGGGCTGTTGCGCATCACCGTCTTGCGGTGGAACGGCAGGCGTATCATGAAGGGATGCGCAAACGTCTGGCCAGGCTCTGGAGGTCGTCCTTGAGGGCATCCTCCGCCCGCCGGCGCTCGACCTCTGCTGCCTCGAGCTCGCTGATTCGGCGCAGGAGCTTCAGTACGAGGTTCGCCAGCTCTTCGTGAGTGCTGTCAATGCTGGGAGGCATGTTGTCTCCGGGGAGCCTACCGGACTGCGGCTCCGGGTCAACGGTGACCCAGGCCTGCCGGTGTTCTGGTGCCATCTGGGTCGCGCCGGGCGTTGGCACCGATATTCGCGGCTGGGATGGGCGTCCCTATCCCCTGTGCTGCAACCCTGCCTCAAGGGTGTCATTGGAATCTGATTGCCGGGTCGCAGGGTGCAAATGCAGCAATGTGACTATGTGAAACCTGGAGCGTGTGCAGCACAGCTCAACGCTTATGCTTTGCCGCCAACCGTCTCTTCCGGGCGACCCAGACGGCCATTTGGTAAAGCCTATATGGCATGGCGCGGGCGGTCAATCAGGATATGGCTGAACTGCCATAGTGCAATGGACGAATCTGGGCGAGCCAAAGACTGACAACGGGATTCACCGGCACTGTGGGCAAGGGCGCCGGTCGGCTGCTACGGATGCGGAGGCATGTGATCGTCCAGGGTGGTCAGCCCTTCACGAATGGCCAGTTTCACCAGGGCGGCCACGTTGTGGACGTCGAGCTTCTCCATGATTCGCCTGCGTTGAGTCTCGACTGTCTTCACGCTCGAACCCAGAGTGAAGGCGATCTCCTTCGCCGATGCACCCTCCGCGATCAGTTGAAGCACCTCTCGCTCTCGCTGGGACAGGAGGGACAGCTTTGACCCCTCTTCCTGCTTCAACTGCCGCACGTAGCCGTCGACGACCGTTCTGGCCACGCCTGGACTCAGGTACGTGCCCCCCTCCATCGCCAGCCGGACTGCGTTCGCCAGTTCCTCAACGGCGCAGTCTTTCAGAAGGTAGCCGGCGGCCCCGGCATCGAGGACGCCGTGCACGAACCCCTCGTCTGAGTACATTGAGAGGGCTATTACCTTGACAGAAGGCTGGCTCGTCCTGATCTGCCGTGTGGCCTCAACCCCGTTCATGCCGGGCATTGCCAGGTCCATGACCACAACGTCGGGCTTGAGCTCCTGGACAACGTCCACGGCACTTCGCCCGTCGTCTGCCTCGCCAACGACCTTGATGTCCGGTTCGTCTTCGAGAAGGCTGCGCAGGCCCTGGCGCACGATAGTGTGGTCGTCTGCCACAACAACCCGTATGCTCATCACAGTTGCCCCTTATCTTGCCTCGCAGAATCCAGAGGCGAGGCCAGCATGACCCGGGTGCCTTCGCCGGGACTGGACTCGATCTCCATCATGCCCCCCGCTTCGCTCAGTCGCTGGCCGATGCTGAACAGGCCGAATGCATCCGAGCGCCCATCGAGCTTGGAAGGGTCGAATCCAACCCCGTTATCCTCCACCAGGATGTGAATGAGGTCATCGTCTCTCCAGGTGCGTATGCGGACTTCGTCTGCGCCGGAGTGCTCAACCACGTTCGTCAGCAGTTCACGCACGGCCTGGAACAACATGCCGCGCGCATCGAACGTGACCGGCTTGAACTTGCCGTCGTCCTCCAGCGTACACTCGATGCTGTGCTCGTACCTCAAATTCTCCCCCAGCGATTTGAGAGCCGCCTCCAGGCCCAACTGATAGAGGGCGGGAGGGCTGAGGTCGTATGTCAGCGCACGGGCCTGCCCGATCGCCTCACTCAGGAGCATCGTGACCTCATCGACCCTGTGACCGAGCCCGACGGGCTCCAGGGGCTCGCGCAATACAGCGAGCTTGATGCGAGCCGCCGCCAGGGTTTGCCCCACCCGGTCATGCAGGCTGTCCGCCAGGCGCCTCCTCTCGCGCTCCTCGGCTGCGGAGAGGCGGGCCGCGAGCGTGCGGAGCCTTGCCTGGTAGTGCCGGACCATCCCATCAGCGATCCTGCGCTCCGTCTCGTCCATGCCGGAAGCCAGCACGCCGAGCGCCTTGCCCGACTCGTCTGTGAGAAGAGTGTTCCGCCAGACTATGATGCGTTCCTCACCGCTGCGGGTGAGCACGGGGTTCTCGTGCGCCTCGGGGACAGTCCTCTTGCCTGCCAATATGTCGTTATGGAGCGCGGTGAGGTCCGCACGAGCCCCGGCTGGCAGGAAGGTATCGAACCAGTCTTTCCCCAGGATCTCCTCCTCTTCGTAGCCGAGGACCTCGCAGGCCTTGCGGTTGGCCAGCTGGACCGTCCGATCAGTGCCGATAACCAGGATCATTGACCCTGCCACGTCCAGGTAGTGCTGCGCCCGGTCTCTCTCCCGTTGCGCCAGTCGCAGGGCGGTCCTGCTCTCCTCGTACAGGCGGGCGTTCTCGATGCCGACCGCTATCTCGTTGCCGATAGCTTTCAGCATCTCCAGCTCAATGTCCGAGTAGCGGCGCGGCTCGCGGCTGAGCAGGCTCAGACCGCCGAGCATCCCGCTTGCTGACCACAGTGGGATAGTCACATAGCCCTCGGACGGAAAGCCTCCGTTTTCTGCCGCCTGGCGCACCGCACGGTACGCCCCGGGGCCGAGGATCCTGCCCGTTCTGAAGGCGGGCTCGGGATACTTCCGCCAGCGCTCGATGGCTGCTGGAGATACCTGGATGCTTCTCAGGGCGGCGGCGTATGTTTCCGATATGCCACAGTAAGCTCGGAGGACCAGGCGCCCCGTTCCTCTATCAAAAAGGTGCACGTAGCCGGCGTCGGTGCCGACAACCTCCATGGCCTTTTCCAGGGCGCTCTCGAGGACCTCGTCCAGGTCCAGCGAGTGGGTCACGGCCGCGCTGATGGCATGGAGCGCTCTAATCCATTTGAGGTCGTGAAGGCCTGCTTCTGTCAGCGGGCTGCGCTCCGCTACCTCACACACCGCCAGCCGCTGGCGAAGCTGGACCAGTTCCTCCACGAGCTGCGCCTTCGTTTTCCGTTCGTCTCTCATCTCGAGACATCCGTACCAGCGCCGTGGTTCTGCTTCCTCGAGCAAGCCGTACGCTCTCGGACCGATTGTGGATACCTGCGACCCGCGATGTTCAAACGGGAGCCAGCGCCTATACTCATACAACTATGGGCTGGACATGTCAATGGTGACTTCGTGGCGTCTCCCCCTCCCTCCCGCCGTCCGCCCTGTCATTGCGAGCGGAGCCGCAGGCGGAGCGAAGCAATCCCGGTGGGGTGGTGGGACGGGGGCTGACGCCCCACGCTGAGATTGCTTCGGCGCTGTGCGCCTCGCAATGACAGACGGGGCAGTTCTCTTGAGAGTGGAGCGCCGGGGGCCGTTCATGCCCCTCACTCCGCTCGGGGCAAGGTTCGACAGGGTCCATCGCCTGGGTAGGTGGGAGCATCCGCTCCCACCGGGCCTGGAGCAGATGCTTCAGGCTACCCGTCCAGTATAGGCGATTGCCTCATTCCGTTCGCCCTGAGCCCTTCGGCAAGCTCAGGACAGGCCTGGCGAAGGGTGAGGGTGGAGCGTGGGCCGTTCATGGTTTGACGGTTAGATGAAGAGGGGTACTCTTGGGGGCATGGCTGCGAAGTGAGGGAAAAGGGCTAGGACCGCACAGCGGTGATCGAGCCGGTGTCGCCCACGTTCAGGATGCGGGCCTTCCGGTCAATCCGCTTGATGAGACCGCTGAGAACAGCCCCGGGGCCGACCTCAATGAACGTGGAAACCCCGTTGGCGACCATGTACTCCACGCTCTTCTGCCACTGCACGCAGCTTGATATCTGGTCGACAAGCTCTTCCTTGATGGCACCGGCGGCGGTCATCGGCTCGGCAGTACAGTTGACCACTATGGGCACGCTGGGGTTGCGGAACTCGATGTCGGAGATGACCTGTGCCATTGCCTCACGGGCGGGCTCCATGAGCGAGGAGTGGAACGCGCCGCTGACCCTCAGCGGTATGGTGTGACGCGCCCCCATGGCTGTGGCAAGGTCTACGGCCCGGACGAGGGCCTCCCGGGTGCCGCTGAAGACGATCTGCCCCGGCGAGTTCAGGTTGGCCACCTGAACGCCAGTTTCCTGGCATATCTCCTCCATGGAGATCTCGTCGAGGCCGATGATGGCCGCCATGCCTCCGGGAATCTGCTGCCCCGCTTCGTGCATCAGCCTGCCCCTCTCGCGGGTCAGGCGCACGGCGTCGGCGAAATCGACGACATCGGAGGCAACGAGCGCGGTGTACTCACCCAGGCTGTGGCCCGCCATGAAGACCGGGGTGGTCAGCCCTCCGGTCGCCTCACACACAGCTCGAAGGCAGGCGACGCTCACGGTGAGGATGGCTGGCTGGGCGTTGACCGTCTGGGAAAGCTCTTCGTCGGGGCCTTCGAAGCAGAGCCTCGAGAGGGACATTCCCAGGGTGTCGTCCGCCTCCCGAAACGTATCTCTAGCGCTGGGAAAGGCCTCGTGGAGACATCGCCCCATGCCCACCCACTGGGCCCCCTGACCGGGGAAGACGTAGGCTGTGTCCTGGGTCCAAGGCCACTTAGTCTGCGTCAAACGGCCGCTCCCTCTTTAACCTCACGTCGCTCGCTTGGACTTCACGTCGATGGCTTGCCTGCCGTGATACATGCCGCAGACAAGACATACATGATGTGCCAGCTTCGGGCTGTGGCACTGGGGACACAGGTCGATGGCAGGCACTTTCACGGCGATGTGAGATCGCCGTTTGCCTTGCCGTGAGCTGCTGGTTCTTCTCTTGGGGACTGCCATTCCTCGTTATCCTTCCCTATCATACGACAACATCGCCAGCTTGGCGAGCCTGGGGTCGACATCGCTCCTCGGACAGCCGCAGGGGCCGAGGTTCAGGTTGTGACCGCATACGGGGCACAGGCCGGCGCAGTTCTCCCGGCAAAGAGGCTTCATCGGCGTGGCAAGAAGCGAGTACTGGCGCACCGCCTCGCTCAGGTCGATCTCACTCCCATCCGTGATGTAGAACGACCCTTCCTGCGGTTGCAGCATGTACTCTTCCTCAAGCCCGATGGGCACCGTCTGTTCCAGCGGCTGGAGGCACCGGCTGCACACGCCCTTGAACGTCGTATAGACTGTGCCCTTGACGAAGATACCCTTGTCGGTGCGTAGCAAGCTCACCGTGCCTGAAGCCGGCGACTCCCCTGCCTGGGTGAAGCCGTAGCGCCACACAGTCCCGACCGGCTCCTGGATGAGCTGCAATACATCGATAATCATGGTCGGCTCGGGAGGTACAGAGGTACAATTGACAGATTATAGAGTCCGAACTTCCTTCTGTCAAGTCATGCCCCGTCATGCGTGGTGCGCCCTTGCTGAGAGGCTGCCGCGCGCCTGCTGCGTGGGCTGAACGGTCTACGACGGCCCCTGGCCGGCCTCGGCCCCCGACACCTCATTGAGCGTGTCCCTCAACTGGGAGACGAAGCCTGTTAGCGATGTGAAGCCGTCGTCATGCTCCATGAGCTGGATGATGCGGCTGCCCACTATGACCCCGTCAGCCATCTGGGCTACGCGTCGCGCCTGTTCGGGATTGGATATGCCGAAGCCCACGCAGAGCGGCTTCGGGGTGGCCGTGCGCACCCGCTGGACGAACGATTCCAGGCCTGGAGGAAGCGCCTGCCTGGTCCCGGTGACGCCGGTGAGCGATACCAGGTAGACGAAGCCGCGCGACCTCTCGGCGACCATCTGGACGCGCTCGTCGGCGCTGGTGGGGGCGAGAAGATAGACGAGGTCCAGGTCCTGGTCGCGGGTGAGCCCCTCCAGCGCTTCGCCCTCTTCGGGAGGCATGTCCGGGACGATAAGCCCGTCGACGCCGCACTCGCAGCAGGCATGGCAGAAACGCTCAAGGCCGTGGGCGAAGATGGGGTTCAGGTAGGTCATGAAAAGGAGGGGGATGTCGACGCTCGCCCGCAGGCGCCTGGCGACATCCAGGCATACGTCAGGTGTCACGCCGTTGTGCAGGGCGTGGAAGCCTGCCTTCTGTATGGTCGCCCCGTCGGCCAGCGGGTCGGAGAAGGGTATCCCCAGCTCGACGATGTCGCACCCGGCGGCGGCCAGCAGCGGCACCACTTCCAGCGTGGCGTCAATGCTGGGATAGCCGACCGTCACGTACGGTATGAGCGCCTTGCGGCCTGGCGTCGCGAAAACGTGGCCGACCCGGGTCATAGTCGCACCCCCAGCGCGTCGGCTGCGATATTCAAGTCCTTATCGCCCCGCCCGCTCAGATTGACCAGAACCGCCTGGTCTTCTGACAGGCTGGCCGCCAGCTGGGCGGCGTAGTAGATGGCATGGGCCGACTCCAGGGCGGGTATGATGCCCTCACGCCGGTTGAGCAACTGGAATCCCTCGAGTGCCTGCTCATCGGTGACGCAAACGTACTCCGCCCGGCCGCTCTCCTTGTAGTAGCTGTGCTCGGGGCCAACTCCCGGGTAGTCCAGACCCGCCGAGATGCTGTGCGTCTCGCGGATCTGCCCGGCATTGTCCTGAAGGACATAGGACTTCGCGCCGTGAAGCACCCCCACTTTGCCCGCGGCGAGGCTGGCGCCGTGCTTGCCGCTCTCGATGCCCAGGCCCGCCGCCTCGACGCCTATCAGCCTGACCTGGCGGTCACCGGAAAGGGGGTGGAAGAGCCCCATGGCATTGCTTCCGCCACCTACGCAGGCGACGGCATAGTCTGGCAGCCGTCCGGTGGCTTCCAGTATCTGCCGGCGCGCCTCGATGCCGATGACTGCCTGGAGATCGCGGACAATCATGGGATAGGGGTGAGGCCCAACGACGCTGCCGAGGAGATAGTGCGTGGAATCGACGTTGGTCACCCAGTCGCGGATCGCCTCGTTGATGGCGTCCTTGAGCGTGCGGCTGCCGCTGGAAACCGGGCGCACCTCGGCCCCAAGCAGCCTCATACGGAAGACGTTCAGCGACTGTCGCCTGATGTCCTCTTCGCCCATGTAGACAATGCACTCCAGTCCCAGCACGGCGCACACGGTGGCCGCCGCCACGCCGTGCTGCCCGGCGCCGGTCTCGGCCACGACTCGCCTCTTGCCCATGCGCTCAGCGAGCAGCCCCTGGCCGACGCTGTTGTTGATCTTGTGGGCACCCGTGTGGGCCAGGTCTTCGCGCTTGAGGAAGATGCGGGCGCCGCCGCAGTACTCAGTCAAGCGGGAAGCCAGATAGAGAGGCGTCGGTCTTCCCGCGTAGTCCCGCAGCAGTGCGGCGAGGCGTTGCCTGAACTCCGCGTCCTGCTGCGCTTCCCGATAAGCCGTCTCAAGCTGGTCCAGGGCGGTCATCAGGGTCTCGGGCGTGTAGCGGCCGCCGAACTGGCCGAAGTGGCCCCGCTCATCAGGCATTTGTGCTATCGTTCTATGTTCCATTCTTAGCCCTCACTGCTGCCACAAAGGCCCTGATCCTGGAGACATCCTTCACGCCGTCGGACTCCACGCCGCTCGACACGTCCACTCCCCATGGCTGGGCCATCCCTATGGCTTCTCCCACATTGTCCGGGGTGAGGCCGCCGGCGACGATGACCGGGTATCTCCGCCCCACCTCGCGTGCCACCGCCCAATCGAAAACCCGCCCGCTGCCGCCGTAGCTCCCTTCAACGTGACAGTCGAGCAGGCAAAGGAAATCGGGCGCACCCGGTGTGAGGCCGGCCTCGATCATTGCGGCAATCTCGGCGCTGTCCTGTCCGGGTCGCACCCGTATCGCCTTGATGACCTGTGCGCGGATGGTGCGCACGTAGTCCCACGGCTCATCGCCGCTTAGCTGCACCCAGTCGAGCCGGCAGTGTTCCACGACGCGGTTCACCTCGCCCGCTGGCGCGTTGACGAAGACGCCCACGAGTTGCGGGGGCGCCGTCAGGCGTTCGAGGGCCAGTGCGATCTCCCGTGCCCGTTCGACCGTCACCCGGCGCGGCGAAGGGGCGAAGACCACGCCCACGAAATCCACCCCGGCATCGGCCGCGGCCAGTGCGTGTGCCGGCTCGGCGATACCGCAGACCTTCACCCGGGTCATAGCAGCTCCCTCATAGCGGCCGGTACGTCGTCGGAGGCGGCCAGGGCCTCGCCCACCAGTATGGCGTCCACCCCGCAGTGCCGCAGCCGGTCAACATCCTCGCGCTTTCCTATGCCGCTTTCGCTCACCACCAGGCGTTCGGGCGGCACCAGCGCCCGGAGCCGCTCGGTTGTCGCCAAATCGACGGCGAAGGTCGTCAGGTCGCGGTTGTTGATGCCGACGACTCTCGCGCCGCTCGCCACGGCGACCTCCACCTCAGTCTCCATGTGGGCCTCGACCAGGCAGTGCATCCCCAGGCTGTGACTGAGCGCCAGCAGCTCCCCGAGCTGCTCCCTGCTCAGAATGGCGACGATGAGGAGCAGCGCGTCGGCTCCGCAGGCGCGAGACTGGTAGACCTGGTAGGGGTCGAAGATGAAGTCCTTCCTCAGCAGCGGCACGCCCGGCCCTGGCAGCGCTCCGCGCACGCGGCGCAGGTCCTCCAGGGTTCCGTGAAAATGCGGCTCCTCGGTGAGGACTGAGATGGCGGCGGCGCCGTTGCTGGCGTAGGTCAGCGCCAACCGCGCCGGGTCGAGGTCGGGACTGATGAGTCCCTTCGACGGCGATGCCCTTTTCACCTCGGCGATGAGCCTGATGCCGTCGCCCCGTATGGCCGAGGCGAGGTCCAGGGGAGGGCGTTGCTGCGCCGCAGCGGCTTCCAGCTCGGAAAGAGGCGTCAGCCGCTTGCTTCGCGCAAGCTCCTCCTGCTTCGCGGCGACTATCTCGTCCAGTATCATCCGGCGATTTCTCCTCACCCCGTCAGAGGCTCTGGCTGAGCGCGGCCAGGTCGTTCAGTATCCGCAGCGCCCGTCCGCTGTCGATGGCCTCGGTGGCAATCGGGAGACCCTGCTCCAGGTTCTCCGCCCTGTCTCCAGCCACCAGCGCGGCGGCGGCGTTCAGCACAACGACATCGCGTTGCGGCCCGGGCTCGCCGCCCAGGACGCGGCGAACGATGTCCGCACTCTCGTTGGGCGGTCCACCCCGGAGCGTGGTCATGCTCACTCTGGGGAAACCGAACTCCTCGGGGTCGATGACGTAGCGTGTGACCTCGTCTCCGGTGAGCTCACACACCATTGTGGGTGCGCCGAGCGTGACCTCATCGAGCCCGTCCTGCCCGTGGACCACGAGCGCATGAGCGCACCCGAGGAGTCCAAGTACCTCAGCCATCTTCAACGCCAGGGACTCTTCGGCCACACCGAGAAGCTGGGCCTGGGCGCCGGCCGGGTTGGTGAGGGGGCCGAGGATATTGAACACGGTGCGGATACCGATCTCACGTCGTGGCGGCGCGGCGTACTTCATCGCCGGATGGAAAACAGGCGCGAACATGAACCCAATGCCGACCTCGTCGAGGCACTTCGCCACCTCCTGCGGGCCCAGGTTGATCTTCACTCCAAGGGCGTCAAGGACGTCGGCGCTCCCGCAGCCGCTGCTCATGCCTCGGTTGCCGTGCTTCGCCACCTTGAGGCCGCCTGCGGCCACGACGAAGGCGGCGGTGGTCGAGATGTTGAACGTCAGTGAGGCATCGCCTCCGGTGCCGCAAGTGTCGACAACGGGGCCGGATACCTCCACCGGCACCGCCTTCTCTCTCATCGCCCTGGCCATGCCCGCAATCTCGTGCACCGTTTCGCCCTTCAGTCGGAGCGCAGTGACGAATGCGCCGAACTGGGCCGGCGTCGCCTCACCGTCCATGATCTCCTCCATCACAGCGGTGGCCTGCTCCATTGCGAGCGACTTCCCGGAGACCAGCAGGTCAATGGCTTCCCTGATCATTTTGAGCACTCCTCAATCGCTGTCTCCTCAACCTGGAGTGATCCCAAATCCCAGCTATCGCTTTGCTGATTCACGTTTACCTCGCGCCTCGACTCGAAACGCCGAGAATGTACATCTCTGTACCATACCGACAAGTATGTTCGGTCACCCTTTTGTTCTATTGACAACCTTGCTGCTTGGCTACTGCCTCCAACTTCGATTGTTCCAAAATCGTCTGGTCGCGGGTCTTCAAAAGTTGAGATGACAGTGTTTGCATGCACGTCAGTCGCTGGTCCGACACCGATGTCACGCAGCACGCACCAAAGTCCATAAGACATCTCCCTCGAACGAGCGGCCATTGCTTCTCTGATCTGTTCCTCGCCAGATGAAGATCTCTCGATGTCTATTATGGGGCGAACCGCGTCGTATCTGTGCCGTTTCATCTCTTCCGCCTGCTCTCTTGTTGCGGTTCCGATTTCCGAAGTGCGCTTGGCATAGACCACAGTGACGAGCACTAGCACAAAGAGGACTATGACTTCCATGATCTGTCCGGTGTTCAGTTTGCTGGTCACGTCCCAGATGCCATAGCAGCTGAGCGCCTCCAGACCCACGAACAATAGCACCAGTGCCACAACAGCAACAACCAGACCAGTGATTTCGTTCCTCTTCACGTCATTGTGCCTCCTCCTCGACTCATAATCACGAAATTCCTCAGTATGTCTTTGCCCACCTGTGTCATGATGGACTCCGGGTGGAACTGAACCCCCTCCAGGCCGTACTGGCGATGCTTCAGCCCCATTATTATGCCTTTGTCCGTCCAGGCCGTCACCTCGAGGCAGTTGGGGATAGAGTCCGGCATGACCGCCAGGGAGTGGTACCGAATCGCGGGGAAGGGGTTGGGGAGTCCGGCGAGCACCCCCTGGCCTCTGTGATGGATGAGTGACGACTTCCCGTGCATGACCTCACCGGCGCGGTCAACCGTTGCGCCGTAGCTGTGGCCGATGCATTGGTGCCCCAGGCAGACGCCGAGGACGGGCAGCGTCGGCGCGAAATGGCGTATGACGTCGTTCGATATGCCAGCGCGGTCGGGAGTGCCCGGGCCGGGGGAGATGACGATCATCTGGGGCGCCATCCTCTCGATATCGGCGATGGTGGTCTTGTCGTTGCGTACTACGTGCACTGTCTGGCCCAGCTCGCTGAGGTACTGGAACAGGTTGTACGTGAAGCTGTCGTAGTTGTCGATCAATAGCAGCATCTACTCACACTCCGCCTGGTCGATTGCCTTGATTAGGGCGCTCGCTTTGTTCATCGTCTCCTCATACTCGCGCTCGGGAACGCTGTCGGCGACGATACCGCTGCCCGCCTGCACGTAAGCTGTGTGGTCGGTCATCACGATGGTCCTGATGGTGATGGCGGTGTCAAGATTGCCCGAGTAGCTGAAGTAGCCCACCGCTCCGGCGTAGGGGCCTCGCCGGTCGGGCTCCAGCTCGGCGATTATCTCCATCGCGCGCACCTTGGGGGCGCCGGAGACCGTTCCAGCGGGGAAGCACGCTCTGAGCGCATCGAACTGGTCCAGCTCACCGCGAAGCCTGCCCTGGACGTGCGACACCAGGTGCATCACGTGTGAGTAGCGCTCCACATCCATGAGCTGGGTGACCTGGACCGTCCCCGGCTCAGACACGCGCCCGATGTCGTTCCGCCCCAGGTCGACCAGCATGATGTGCTCGGCAAGCTCCTTCTCGTCGCCCTTCAGTTCCTTCTCCAGCGCGAGGTCCTCCGCGGGCGTGGCCCCGCGCGGGCGTGTTCCAGCGATGGGGTGGGTCGCCACCACGCCGTCCTCCACCTTCACCAGGAGTTCGGGCGACGCGCCCACGATGTGACAGCCGTCGAGTTCCAGGTAGTACATGTAGGGTGACGGATTGATGGTGCGCAGCGCCCGGTAGATATCGAAGGGAGCTGCGGTCGTGGCCCGGCTCAAGCGCTGCGAGAGGACCACCTGGATGATCTCGCCGGCCTTGATGTACTCCTTCGCCTGGGCCACGTTGGCTTCGAACGCGGCCCGCGTGAGGTTGGAGGAAACCTCCCCAGCGGTCACCCCTGGTCTGGCGGCTTTGTCCCGGCAGGGAAGAGGTTGAGCAAGTCTCTCCATCATTGCCTCGATGCGGTCGACCGCCGCCTGGTATGCTGACTCGACGTCGCCGTCCAGATAGGCGTGGCTCACCACCTTGATCCGGTGGGTGAGATGGTCGAACACCAGGACGGTATCGGCGAGCATGAAGACCGACTGGGGCAGGGACAGGGGGTCGCTGTCGGGAGAAGGCAACTCCTCGAAGTGCCTCACCACCTCGTAAGAGAGGTAGCCCACCGCTCCGCCGTGAAACGGCGGCAGGCCGGGAACGGCGACCGGCGTGTACCTGGCCAGCTCCGTCTTGATGGCGGGCAGGGGGTCGGCTGTCTCATCGCTGGCTTTGAGAACCAGATTCGGGTACGAGGCGATGAAGCTGTACCGGGCGAGCCGCTCTCCGCCCTCAACGCTTTCGAGCAGAAAGGAGTACGGCTGACGGGCTACCTTGAGGTAGGCTGATACCGGCGTCTCAAGGTCAGCCACCACCTCGCGGTACACCGGCACGAGGTTGCCATACTGGCCAAGCCTTCGCACTTCATCCAACGTTGGCGTGTACATAGCCCTCCATCCATAACAAAACCTCTCGCCCTAGGGGCGAGAGGTTTTTACTTCGCGGTGCCACCCTAGTTGACCGCCCTACAAAGCAGGGCGACCATCTCTCTCAGGTACGGCCACGGCGTGCCGAGGCGATACCCTGGGCTCTGATAACGGTGCCCTCTCCGGCAAAGCCTACTTGGGTTACCCGTTCGGTTTGCAGCTCCCGAGCCCATTCGACCCCTGCGCTGACGCCGGCTCGCACCTTACCCGGCTCTCTGGGCCCCGCTGGGGGCGTACTACTCTCGTTCGCAGCCTTTCTCGCTATTCAGTTGCCGTAAGGCTACACGATTGTCATAGTCTTGTCAAGAGCCCCTGCTCAGCCTCGGTCACAAACGAGCGGGCTCTCTCTGGCGGCGTCTACTTCACGCCCAGCACCTGGCGGGCGATGGTCATGCGCTGCATCTCCGACGTGCCCTCGTAGATCTCGGTTATGCGCTGGTCGCGGTAGTAGCGCTCAACGGGGAAGTCCTTGACGTAGCCGTAGCCGCCGAATATCTGGACCGCCTTGTGGCATACGCGGTGCGACGCCTCGCTGGCGAACAGCTTGGCCATGGCCGCCTCCTTGAGAGGGGCACGCCCTTGCTGCCCGGTGATCGCGCCCACCCGGTATGTGAGCAGCCGCGCGGCATCGATGTCCGTGGCCATGTCGGCGATCATCCACTGGATGGCCTGCATCTGCGCCAGCTCCGTGCCGAACTGCTTCCTCTCCCTGGCGTAGTCCACGGCGGCGTCGAAGGCTGCCTGGGCGATGCCCACCGCCTGTGCCGCGATGCTCACCCGGCTGGCGTCTATCGCCTCGAGCGCCACGCGGAAGCCCCTGCCCTCTTCGCCGAGCATGTTGGCGCGCGGTATGCGGCACTCCTCGAACACCAGCTCGGTCGCCGAGGCGGGGTGCAGCCCCATCTTCTTCTCTATCTTGCCCACCGAGAAGCCCGGCGTCCCCTTGTCAACGACAAAGGCGCTGATGCCGCGGTAGCCCAGCGACTTGTCCTTGGTGGCGAAGGTGGTAACGAAATCAGCCTCGGCCCCGTTGCTGATGAACACCTTGGTGCCGTTGAGGATACAGGAATCGCCGTCCTCGGCGTACCTGGTGTCGAGCGCGGCGACATCGCTGCCGGCCCCCGCCTCGGTGAGGCCGAACGCCACCGTCGCCCCCTTGATGACTCGCCCGATGTAATGCCGCTTCTGCTCGTCGTTGCCGTGCATCGTGACGGGGTAGATGCCCAGGCCCAGGCTGCACAGGTAGGACACGCTCAGGCCGGCTGACGCGCGGGATATCTCCTCACAGGCGATGACGAAGCTCAGTTCGTCTCCGCTCCCGCCGTACTCCTCGGGGAAGCCGATGCTGTACAGGCCGGCATCGGCCATCTTCTTGATGGTCTCGTGGGGGAACTCACCGCTCTCGTCCCACTCGGCGGCGTAGGGCTCCACCTCCTTCGCACAGAAATCGCGCACCATCGTCTGAAGCATCTTCTGCTCTTCGGTCAGTTCGAAGTCCATGCTGTCGTCCTCCCTCGCTTGTTCGATAGAAGGCCGGCGCACATGTGCCGCACCGGCGGACTGACGCCCGGGACAAAGGCCATATGCCGTAATCCGGGAGTCAAGCTCGTGGTGTTGCGTACCAATGCACTGGCGGGGTCATTGTGGCACCGCACGGGGGGGAAAACAAGGACGGACTACGCTGTGCCTCGCGACCTCTTAAGCCTGTCGGTCAGCATCGGCACCACCTCGAAAAGGTCGCCGACGATCCCGTAGGTGGCGACTTCGAAAATGGGAGCGCTGGGGTCTTCATTGATGGCCACGATCACCTCGGCGGTCTGCATGCCGGCCAGGTGCTGCACCGCTCCCGAGATACCGCAGGCGATGTACAGCCTGGGGCAGACAGTCTTCCCCGTCTGGCCGACCTGGTGGGGATAGGGTATCCAGCCGTCGTCCACCGGCGGGCGCGACGAACCGACCGCCGCGCCCAGTACCTCGGCCAGTTCGCGTATGACGCCGAAGCTCTCCGGCTTCCCCAGGCCCCGCCCGCCGGAGACGATGATATCGGCGTCGTCCAGCTTGACCTTGTCGGTCAGGTCGGCGACGAAATCGAGCAGCTTCGTCCGCGAGGTCACCGCCTCCCGTTTGAAGTCCACCCTGATTACCTCGGCCTGCCGAGAGCTGTCCGTCTGCCCTCGCTTGAACACGTGGGGGCGCACGGTGGCCATCTGCGGCCGACGGGCCTGGCACATGATGGTGGCCATCACGTTGCCGCCGAAGGTGGGCCGTGTCTGCAACAGCAGCCCCGTGTCGGGGTCGATGTCGAGGCCGGTGCAGTCGGCGGTGAGGCCGGTGTAGAGTATCGACGCCACGCGGGGGATGAAGGAGCGCCCCATGGCCGTGGCGCCGGCGAGCAGTATCTCCGGCCTGTGGGTGCGGATGAGGTCAATGAGCACCCTGGTGTACAGGTCCTCCTGGTGGTCGGCGAGCGCCGGGTCGTCGGCCAGGTAGACCCTGTCGGCGCCGCAGGCGGCGAGCTCGCCCACCCCCTCCACGTCGTGGCCGATGCACACCGCGCACAGGTCAGTGCCCAGCTTGTCGGCCAGCTTGCGGCCCTCGGCCAAAAGCTCGAAGGCTACGCCCTTGAGCCTGCCGTCGCGCTGCTCGGCGAAGACCCATACCCCGCTGTGTCCCTCGCTCACCTCCTGCTCGGCACGCTCGATGGTGATGGCATCGAAGGCGCAGGCGTCGACGCACGCGCCGCACAGGGTGCAGCCTTCACCTATTTGCGCCTTGTCGTCGACGATGGTGATCGCGCCGAAGGGACAGGCCGGCTCACACGAGCCGCACCCCGTACACTTCTCAAGATCGATCTCTATGCCCATTGCCATCCTTCGTCTACGCTCCCCCTCGCTCCGACTCGCTCCCACCGGGGTCTATCACCTGGGTAGGTGGGAGCATCCGCTCCCACCGGGCCTGGAGCAGATGCTCCAGGCTACCCGTTCAATCAGGGCAGGGGTGGAGCCGCCGCCCTTAGCGAGCGCCGTGGGCCGTTCATGCCCCTCACTTCGCTCGGGACAAGGTTCGACAGGCTCACCACGAACGGCTGGGGCGCGCCTCGCCACGAACGGCTGAATGCCCGTTCGCCCTGAGCTTGTCGAAGGGCGAACATCACAGGCTTAACGTGTGATTCTCACCCTCTCCTTCTGACCGCTTTCCATCGGCGTGCTATGAGACGGCCTTGCCACTCCATGAATCGTAGTGGCACCGACGACGAACGAGGTCAGTCCGCATTCTCGGTTGTTCTCCTAGCGATCTGATCCATAACAGGTGACGCCCGTCGTTGGGAATTGCAGTGCAGACAAGCTGTTATGAGATTATCATAAGAATTGTCACCACCTGTGCTGATAGGTACAATATGATCAAGCGTAGCACTAAACCTTGTCAGTTGCTTCCCACAGTAATGGCACTTGTACCCATCTCGCTCAAATACTCGCTGTCTGTTTTCTTTGATGTTGTAGAAGTCCAGTTCACCGTGAATGTCAACTTTGGGGAGCCCGATGGTCTTCATTGTCGCGATTCTATCCCTACACATGCCAATTTCTTCCGGCAGATAGATCCTGTAGAGAGTGCCATCCCTGTTTGTATCGCCGGCTTCCGCAACTACTCCCTTATCCCTGAGTGCGATGAGCGACTTCTGAACGACTGCGTAGCTCAATGTGTCGGAGTGTTGACGCGTATGGGATGATCTTACGGTGCTTTTTGCGAGTCCTCTCACACTAACTCGTACGTGGACATCTCCGTTTTCAACAACACTATGGCGGAACATGTACCAATAGATTGCAGACTCAATCGGCAGGAGCAACGGCTGTAGATAGTCCACTACTGACGCAACAAGTTCTGGCAGTTCCAAGAGGCCGAACCATTCCTGGGGATTGGGCCCGGCCTCTTCAGCCTCTTGCGTTTCCAGCTCTGCCAGTAATTCACGAATTCTCTTTATTATTTCATGTGCCATTTCTACCACCTCAGCGCCGCAGAAGTGCGCGGGTATTGCGCTACGCTCATTGTGTCGGAAATCCCCTGTACGCCCCGGGTGGTTGATTATGGCGCGGAAGTGCAACCACCCTTACACCATCCCCTCCAGCTTCTCGATGAGCTGGTCTACCTGCTCCTCGGGCGTCCCCTGGAGCATCTCGCTGGCGCGCTCCCGCTGCGGGAAGAATATCCTGACTACGCGCGTCGGCGAGCCGGATGCGCCCGCTCTGCCGGCGTCGGCGTCGATGTCCGCGGCGGTCCACACCGGTATCTCCGCGCTCCTGGACTTCATGGTGCCCCGTATCGACGGCAGGCGGGGTACGTTGATCTCCTTGACCACGGTGACGACCGCCGGCAGGGGTGTCTCGACGGTCTCGTAGCCTTCCTCGACCATCCGCTGCACCCTCATTGCCCCGTCGCCGACCTCCTCTATCCTGCTGACGTAGGCGACGAAGGGGAGGTCGAGCATCTCCGCAAGCTCGGGGGCTACCTGGCCGGTGTCGCCGTCGAGCGTCTGCCGCCCGCAGACGATGAGGTCATACTCCCCTATCTTCGTCATCGCCCTCGACAGGACGTAGGCCGTGGCCCACGTGTCGGAGCCGGCGAAGGCGCGGTCGCTGAGCAGGATGGCTTCATCGGCGGCCAGCGACACCGTCTCCCGCAGCGCGTCCTCCGCCTGTGGCGGCCCCATGGTGATGGTGGTCACCTTGCCGCCGTAGCGCTCGCGGAGCCGGACGCCTTCCTCGAGCGCGTAGGCATCGAAGGGATTGATGATGCTCTCCACGCCCTCGCGGACCAGGGTGTTGGTCTCGGGGTCGATCTTGATGCTGGTGGTGCCGGGCACCTGCTTGATGCAGACGACGATGTTCAATCGCGCAGCGCCTTTCTCTTGAGGAGTTCCAGGGCGATGACGTTCCTCAGCACCTGGTTGGTGCCCTCGTATATCTGGTTAATCTTGGCATCGCGCATCATTTTCTCAACCGGGTAGTCGCGCATGTATCCCGGGCCGCCGAAGACCTGCACCGCGTCAATGGTCACCTTCATGGCCATGTCGGTGGCGAACACCTTGGCCATGGCGCCTTCCTCGCTGAAGCTCTTGGCTCCGCTGTCGATGGTCTTGGCCGCGGCGTACACCAGGGCGCGGGCGGCCTCCAGCTCCGTGGCCATGTTGGCCAGCATATGCTGCACCGCCTGGATGGCCGACACTGGATGGCCGAACTGCACGCGCTGCCGGGCGTAGGCCACCGCCTCTTCCAGCGCCCCCTGGGCCAGCCCGACGGCCACCGCTCCCACTCCCGGGCGCGACAGGTCCAGCGTTTTCATGGTCACGACGAACCCCATGCCCTCTCTGCTGATCAGGTTCGCCTTCGGCACGCGGCAGTTGTGGAACACCAGCTCACGCGTGGCGGAGGTGCGGATGCCCATCTTCTTCTCTTTCTTCCCGAAGGTGAAGCCGGGGGTGTCCTTCTCCACGATGAAGGCGCTGGCGCCGCGACTGCCCCGCGATGGGTCGGTGAGGGCGATGATGGTGTAGACCTCGGCCTCGCCGCCGCTGGTGATGAACTGCTTGGTGCCGTTAAGCACGTACTCGTCGCCGTCCCGCAGGGCGGCGGTCCTCACGCCGCTGGCGTCGCTTCCGGCCGTGGGCTCGGTCAGTCCAAAGGCGCTGAGCCTCGCCCCGCTGGCTATCTGAGGCAGGTACGCCTGCTTCTGCTCCTCGGTCCCGTAGAGCATGATGGGCATGGCGCCCAGGGCGTTGGCGGCATAGGTCACGGCCACGCCGGCACAGGCGCGGCTGAGTTCCTCAACGGCGACGCAGAGGGTGAAAAGGCCCTCGCCCAGGCCGTCGTACTGCTCCGGTATGAACACCCGGAACAGGTCGGCGTCGGCCAGGTCCTTCATGATCGCCCAGGGGAACTCCTCCTTCTCGTCCAGCTCGGCGCGAACCGGCATAATCCTCTCCTCGGCGACCCGGCGGGCCAGGCTCCTTATCAGCTCCTGCTGCTCTGTCAGGAAATACTCCAAGTTCAGCCTCCCAAATCATACAAGGTGACTAGGTCAGATGACTTCAAACCAGGTTGTGCGCCTTGTTCAACTGAGTGGTGGGAGCCCCCGGCGTCATGCAATCTCGCGCGTCTTGAGAAAGACGATGCCCAGCCACGCGATGGGAAACGCGATGGCGAGGGCCATGACCAGGAAGAACCACGAAGGCGCGATACTGTACAGGCCTGTCAGGAATCCCAGGTCGAAGAACGAGAGTACACCGAGGACAACGAGTGCGAGAGCGATGATCATGAGAACAGCGCCGATAAGAAGCTGCAAGAACATCAACATAGCTCCAACCTCCCGGCACGCACCGTTTGACGCAGTATAGTACTGATACACATGACTGTCAAACAAAGGGCGCGAACGTCCATGCCTTAGTGGGTGTGGGCCGACTATGCTATAATGCGCTCACTCTGTCTCACGCGACTGGTGCAACGTGAAGAGAATCGGCATTATCGGACTGGGGCTCATCGGCGGCTCGCTGGGGCTGGCCCTGCGGCGTGCGATGGCCGATGTGGACGTGGTCGGCTTCGCGCGGCGGAAGGAGGTGGCTTCCCGGGCTGTTGAACGGGGCGCGGTTGGCCGCGCGGTGCCCGAGCTGCGTGGCGTGGTGCGGGGCGCCGACCTGGTCATCATCGCCACGCCGGTGCTGGCGGTCAGGGAGGTGCTCGCTGGCATCGCCGAAAGCCTTGATGCCGGCGCCGTCGTCACCGACGTGGCCAGTACGAAGGCTGAGGTGATGCGCTGGGCGGAGGAGTTCCTGCCGCCCGAAGTGAGCTTTGTTGGCGGGCATCCCATGGCGGGCAGGGAGGTGTCGGGAATCGACGCCGCCGATGCCGGCCTGTTCACCGGCTGCACCTACTGCCTGGTCCGTGGCCCGAGTGCGACCCGGGAAGCGGTCGACAGGCTGGAAGGACTGGTGCGGAGTATCGGCGCGAGGCCCCTTCTCATCGATGCGTCCGAGCATGATATGTCGGTGGCCGCCATCAGCCACCTGCCCCTGTTGCTGTCGTCGGCCCTGGTGTCGTTGACGGCGCGAAGCGAGGAATGGCCCCGTATGGCCGGGCTCGCTTCGTCAGGGTTCCGCGACGTAACCCGTCTGGCCTCGGGGAGCCCGGAGATGAGCCGGGACATATGCCTGACGAACCGCGAGGCCATTCTGCGCTGGCTCGACGGGTACGTTCACGAACTGGGCGAGTTGCAGCGCCTGTTGACCGAGCAGGATGCCCAGGTGGAGCAGTTCTTCCGTGATGTGAAGGAGAGGAGGGACGGCTGGCTGGGAAGCAGGGGCAGCTAGGAGAAGCGGCAGTGGAGCGAGTGCTCAGGAGATGTCAAGTCCTCAAAGGTGAGGTCACGCCGCCCGGCGACAAGTCTATATCGCACCGAGCGGTCATCCTCAACAGCATCGCCGAGGGTGAAGCGCGGGTGTCCCATTTCTCCCCGGGCGATGACTGCCAGGCTACGCTGTGCTGTCTGCGTGCGCTGGGAGTCCGCATTGTGGACGGGTCCGGCGTCCTCGGCGTGACCGGAGCCGGGAAGGACGGCCTTCGCGAACCCGCCGACGTGCTCAACGCCAGAAACAGCGGCACCACCATGCGGCTTCTGGCCGGCCTGCTGGCGGCGCAGCCCTTTCTGTCCGTTCTCACGGGCGACGAATCGTTGCGTTCGAGGCCTATGGCGAGGGTGGTCACGCCGTTGCGCTTGATGGGCGCGGGCGTCTGGGGGAGGCGGCGCGATTCACTGGCGCCGCTGGTGCTCCAGGGGGGCCGGCTGCACGGGATCGACTACCGGCTGCCGGTGGCCAGCGCGCAGCTCAAGTCGTTGATTCTCATCGCCGGTCTATTCGCCGAGGGCTCGACCATCGTTGAAGAACCGGCGGTATCTCGCGACCACACCGAACGCTTGCTGTCGGAAATGGGGGTCGGGGTAAAGCGCGACGGCTTGAGTGTCACCCTCAGGCCTCCTTCGATGCTCTCTGCCACGGATGTGAACGTCCCCGCGGACATCAGCGCCGCCGCATACTGGCTCGTCGCGGCGGCCATTCATCCCGATGCCCGCGTCAGGATGAGGGGCACCGGGGTGAACCCGACCAGGAGTGGTGTAATAGACGTCCTGGCCGCTATGGGGGCGAAGGTAAAAAAGACGAACGAACGGGTGCAGAGCGGCGAGCCGGTGGCCGAGCTGGAGGCTGAATCCAGCGAGCTGGTGGGAGTGGAGGTCGGTGGGGAGCTCATTGCCAGGGTCATCGACGAGATACCCCTAATTGCGCTCGCCGGGTGCTTCGCCCGGGGAACGACCGTCATCCGTGATGCCCAGGAGCTGAGGGTGAAGGAGACCGACAGAATAGCGGCGACGGTCAGGGAGCTGTCACGTCTTGGGGCGGATATACAGGAACTGCCCGACGGGATGGTCATCAACGGCGTGGGCCGGCTGCGAGGCGCGGAATGCGACAGCCGGGGCGACCACCGGCTCGCGATGACGTTGGCGATAGCCGGACTGGTCGCCGAGGGTGAGACTGTGGTGCGGAACGCCGAGGCGGTTGATATATCCTATCCAGCGTTCTGGAGCGACCTTGACGGAATATGCACCGGGTAGCGGGATGGTGGTGTGCTTACCTCTGGTGCCACCTATGTCGAGCGGGTCCCGAGAGAGACCCGCAGGGGGAGGGACGTGAACAAGGCGCCCAGCGGCGTAGCGCCGGGCACTGAAAGGAGGGTATGACTACAGAGCTCATTCACGTGGGGTTTGGCAACATCCTGGCGATTAATCGGGTGATAGCGATCGCTCCTCCGACCTCAGCCCCGACCAAGCGCATGGTGCAGGAGGTGAAGGCACAGGGGAAGCTCATTGACATGACCAATGGCAGGCGGACCAAGGCGGTGCTCATTCTCGACAGCGGGCATCTTGTGCTGACCGCACTTTCTCCGGATACCATTGCCGGCAGGCTGACAGCCAGCCGCGCGGCGCAAAGCTGAGGCGAGGAAAGGAGAGCGCATCGCCTTTCGGCGAGCAGGCTAGAGAGCGAGGGCACGTTTGGTGGAAGATACCCGGCTTCTGGTCGTGGTGTCCGGCCCATCCGGTGTGGGCAAGGACGCCGTTCTTGATGGTCTGAAGGGACTCTGGCAATCGTCCTGCTTCGCCGTGACGGCGACCACCCGGCCGCCGCGCGAGGGCGAGGTGGACGGAGTCGACTATCACTTCGTGTCACGCGAGCGATTCCAGGAGATGGTCCAGGGAGGCGAGCTTCTGGAGTGGGCCGAGGTGTACGGCAACCTGTACGGGGTGCCGCTTCGCGAGGTGAAGCAGGCGCTGGACCGGGGGCTCGACGTGGTGGTGAAGGTGGACGTACAGGGAGCGGCGACCATCAAGGGGGTCGCGCCCGAGGCGGTACTCGTCTTCCTCGTACCGCCTTCCGAGCAGGAGTTGACAACGCGCCTGACCGGGCGCAACAGCGAATCAGCTCCCGACCTGAAGCGCCGCATGGACACAGCGCAGCAGGAGATGGAGCGGCTACCATTGTTCGACTACGTGGTGGTCAACGATGAGGTTGAACTGGCCGTGGCGAAGATCGATGCCATCGTCACGGCCGAGAAGTGCCGCGTGAGGCCGCGCCAGGTGGAACTATGAAGACCGGAAGGTACGGCGGAGCAGCAGCGCGTCACCTTCGAGGTTTGGGCTCTCGCAGATGATGCGTCCTCTCGCCTCGAAATCCCGCAGCGCACCAAGGAGTTCAACGTACCGCAGGTCCGACTTCCTCAGGTTCACGTGCTTTATCTCACCCCGGTTGCCGTACTCCACGCCGGCCACGTGGATGTGCATCTGCTCCAGGGCCTCCCTCCCCAGTACCCGCTGCACCCTTTCCAGTATCGCCGTGAATTCCTCATAAGAGTTGTTGGCTCCCTCCCTGGCGTGACAGTGGGAGAAGTCGATGCATGGGGCGATTCCCTCTATGTCGGCGCTCAGCCTGAGCACTTCCTCGAGGGTGCCGAACTGGCTTCTCTTGCCCATGGTCTCAGGTCTGAGCGTAACGTGGGTTCCTTCCTCTCTCAACCTGGACGTGACCTCTTCGAGAGCGCACTTGACCCGCATATGCACCTCCGAAGGGTCATCGCCGAGGTAGAAGGCGGGGTGGAAAACGACGCCTTCCGCGCCGAGAAGCGAGGCGATGCGGGCGGTCTTGATCAGACGGTCTTTGCTGGCGGCTACCTTCTCCGGCTCGTGGGCGTTGAGGTTGATGAAGTAGGGGGCGTGTACGCTCAACCTGATCTGCCGCTTCTCCGCTGTCTCCGCTATAGCGTGGGCCAGGGCAGTATTCATCCTGACCCCCTGTACGAACTGCACTTCCATGCAATCAAGGCCCAGCTCGAATAGGCGCTCAATACCGGCTTCTGTGGTTGGTAGCTTCGAGGATCTGGGAACGCCCGCTGTGCCGAAGAGGAGCCCTCTGGCCATGCATCCTCATTCTAGGCGTCTCGGGCTGCCGCGTCAACGATTCAGGTTGACAGGGGGTAGGGGCGCCTGTACTCTGGGGAGACGCACTCGGACCGGCGCGACGAATAGACGACATGCAACCGCAGGAGCCCCAGCAGCCGCTGCCCCTCGAGCAGCCCACACTGGAAGTGACCACAACGGAGCAGGCGAGGATTACCACGTTCACCTCGCTGCGCAACCGCAACTTCCTCTGGCTGTGGTTGAGTACGGTGGCCTTCTTCGGCGGCATCCAGATGCAGGTCGTCGCCCGCGGCTGGCTGGTGTATGAGATAACCAGCTCACCCCTCGCCCTCGGCATGGTGAGCGCCGCCTTCGGTCTTCCGGTGCTGCTGTTCTCGCTCTACGGCGGGACAATCGCCGACCGGGTGGCCAAGCGCAACCTCATTATCGTCAGCCAGGCTGCCAATGGAGTGGTCACGCTTGTAATCGCCGTGCTGATAGCTACAGACAAGATCGTCCTGTGGCATCTGGTGGCCGCGGCCGCCGCCAGCGGCGCCGCCTTCATCTTCATCGCGCCTGCTCGCATGGCGCTCATATCCGATCTGGTTACGCCCAGGGAGCTGCTCAACGCCATCGCCCTCAGCTCCACGGGGACGAATCTGACCAGGGTAATCGCACCGGCCGTGGCCGGCGCTCTTCTGGCCGTCATCGGCATAGCCGGCGTCTACTACCTGGTGGTGTTCTTCTATATTCTGTCGATCGTCTGGGTGTACCTGATACCCGCTGGAGAGGCGGCTGTACGGCAGGTGAGAACCTCCGTGTGGGCCGATATTGTCGAAGGCGTGCGCTACCTGCGACACAGCCCCGTCATGGCATTGCTCCTGCTGATGGCCTTCATTCCCATAGTCTTTGGCATGCCGTACCAGAATCTCATGCCGGTGTTCGCGGTTGACGTGCTCGATGTGGGCGAAACGGGGTTGGGCCTGCTAATGAGCATGACCGGTGTGGGCGCCCTGGCGGGCTCACTCGGAGTCGCCTCGCTGGGGGACTTCAAGAAGAAGGGCCTGCTGCTCATCGTGCTGGGCGTGGTTTTCGGGGTGACCTTGGCCGTCTTCGGCTTCTCGCACAGCTATTCGCTCTCGCTGGTGACCCTCGTTGCGGTGGGCCTTGCCAATGCCGCCTACATGACGGTGAACAACACCATGGTCCAGAGCAGCGCCCCGCCCGAGGTGAGAGGCCGGGTCATGGCCATATTCATGGTCACCTTCGCCCTGATGCCGCTTGGCACGCTCCCCATCGGAGCGGTGGCGGAAGCGGTCGGTCCAACGGCGGCGGTGTCGGGGGGCGCGCTCGCGGTCCTCGTCTTCATCGTGGCCATCGCTGTCCTTCGTCCCAGGGTGAGACGCCTGGAATAGACCGGTTCGCTTGACACCGCTATCGAGGGAGACTATCCTGACGCCGCAGCACATGACCGATTTCGGAGGTCACCCCTCCCAGCAGGATCCGGCACCATCGACGACGACTCCCCCTGAGCCTCGAATCACCACATTCACCTCGCTCAAGACGCGCAACTTCCTGTGGTACTGGCTTCGCGGGGCTTCAGATGAACATCGTCGCCCGGGGCTGGCTGGTGTGGGAGTTGACCGGTTCCGCCATGAAGCTGGGCGTGGTCAGCTTCGCCTTCGGTCTGCCTGTCCTCCTGTTCTCCTTCTTCGGCGGGGCTATCGCCGACAGGGTCCCCAAGCGCAATATGCTCGTCGTCACCCAGCTCTGTCACGCGGGGGTGACACTGGTAATCGCCGTCCTCGTCACGACCGGCCTTATTGAGTTCTGGCATCTGGTAATGGCTGGGGCGGCCACCGGTGTGTTCTTCGTGTTCGATGGCCCGGCGCGCATGTCCATCATTCCCGAACTGGTGCCGACGAGACAGTTGCTCAACGCCATCTCGCTGAATGCGTCGGGAACCAACCTGACGCGGGTCGCCGCTCCCACCGTTGCTGGCGCGCTGCTGGTGGTTATTGGCACTGCGGGGGTTTTCTACACGGTGGTTGCCCTCTATGTCGCTGCCGCCGCGTCACTGTGGATGATCTCCATTGCCCGCCGGCAGGAACTGGCAAGGACGCCGCTGCCACAGATGGCCGGGCCGCGCGAACGCGTGGTCGTGCTGGCGCGTAGCATTGGCGCTGATCTGAGGGAGGGGGCTCGCTACATCCGCCATAGCTCGCTCGTGCTGTCGCTGCTGGCGATGGCCTTCGTGCCGCTGGTATTCGGGCTGCCATACCAGAATCTGTTGCCGGTTTTCGCCGATGATGTGCTCGGCGTCGGCGAGTTTGGCTACGGTACTCTCATGGGCGCGGCCGGCCTGGGGTCCCTGGTGGCTTCCCTGGTCCTGGCGCCCCTGGGTGATTTTCGGCGGAAGGGTGTCCTTCTCATCCTGCTGGCTGCTACCTTTGGGGCCGGTCTGGTGATCTTCGGCCTGTCCGGCTCCTATGTCCTGTCACTGGTGGTACTGCTTGTGGTCGGCGCCGGCGGTACAGGCTATATGACCCTCAACAACACGCTGCTCCAGATGAACGTGCCGATCAGGGTGCTGGGTCGGGTGATGAGCCTCTACATGATGACCTTTGCCCTGATGCCGATGGGGACGTTGCCCATCGGCACGCTCGGGGATGCCATCGGTGTGTCAACGGCGGTCACTGCCGGCGCGGTGCTTGTTGTGGTATTCGTCGTGGTCATGGCCATTGTGCGCCCCAGCATAAGACGGTTGGAGTAGCCTGGCGGTTCCTTGACAGTTCGGTAGGTGGGCAGTACCCTGCCAGCGTTGACACAATGGATGGCTCCAGCCAGCGTGCTCCCCAGGCACCAACGGACACGGAGGCGGCCGAACCGGCCGAGTCCCGCGTCGCCACTTTCGCTTCCTTGAAGAACCGGAACTTCCGCTGGTTCTGGCTTGCCATGGTGGCGGCGTTCTCCGGCCTCATGATGCAGAACCTTGCGCGAGGCTGGCTGGTGTACGAGCTGACCAGCTCCCCGTTCGCTCTCGGAATGGTGAGCGCAGCCTGGGGGGGGCCCGTGCTCCTGCTATCCATCTTCGGTGGGGTGGTCACCGACCGGGTGAACAAGCGTAACCTGCTTATCGTTACCCAGGTAGCCACCGCCGTCATCACCGCGGTGGTCGCTGTCCTCATACTGAACGGCGCTATCGAGGTGTGGCATCTGGTGCTGGCCGCAGCTCTCACCGGCATCACCTTCGCCTTCAACGCACCCGGTCGCCAGGCGATGATCCCCGAGCTGGTGAGCGGGAGAGAGTTGATGAATGCACTGGCCCTCAACTCTATGGGGGTCAACATGACCAGGGTGGGGGCGCCTGCCGTGGCGGGGGTGCTGGTCGCCGCAATCGGTGTGGCCGGCGTCTACTTCATTTCCGTAGGCCTCTACATTGTGGCGGTGGCCGCGCTCTTCATGGTCACCGTGGCGCCGCAGGGGAGAGGTGGCTCGGTCAAGTCGCTGGCGGCGGATGCGGCTGAAGGACTCACATATATTGTGCGCCGGCCGGTCATCGTGTCTCTGCTGGCGGTGGCGTTCCTGACGGTGCTCGTCGGCATGCCGTACATGCACATGATGCCAGCCTTCGTCGTAGACGTGCTGCACGGTGGGGCGGCGGACCTGGGCTGGCTGTCGGCGTCAGGTGGAACAGGGGCCCTGGCCGGCGCTCTGGTGATCGCGTCTCTGGGCGACTACCGCAGGAAGGGACGTCTGATGTTGCTTATTGCATTTGGATTTGGTTTACTGCTAGTTGCATTCGCGCTGTCGAGCAACTTGGCGTTCGCCCTGGCGCTCATCTTCGGCATCGGCGTGACAAACAACGGGTATCTCGTGCTCAACAATACTCTGATCCAGAGCAACGTGCCCAACTGGGTGCGCGGGAGAGTGATGAGCGTCTATTCCATGACGTTTGCACTGCCATTCCTGGGAGCGCTGGGAGCCGGGGCTGTCGCTGAGCGGCTGGGAGTGGCCACGGTGTTCTGGGGCTCAGGAGCAATGCTCGCGGTCTTCGTCCTAGGGCTGGCTGTCCTGCATCGCGGCCTGAGACGCCTTGAGTGAAGGAGAAACCAACACCATGCTACAGAAGGTCTCCCTCGGGGTGAAAGACCTGGGGAAATACCGCATGCTGGTAGGCAGCGAGTTCATGGATGAGATAGACGCGCTGGGTGAGGAGCTAAATGGGCTGAGGCTGTGCCATATCAACTCAACACCCTTCGGCGGGGGAGTGGCGGAACTGCTCTCGTCGCTTATTCCAATGATGCGTGGGCTGGGGCTGCGCGCCGATTGGCAGATTATTCGGGGAGACCAGCGGTTCTTCACCGTCACCAAGTCGCTGCACAATGCCCTTCAGGGGCAGACGTATCCGCTTATCAAGATGGAAGCCACTCAGAGGGCATACAAGTCCAACAACCTGGCGAACGCGAAGGAACTCGACCTGGACTATGACGTGTTCATCGTCAACGATCCTCAACCGGCCGCGTTGCGTCACTTCTGCGATATCTCCGGTGCCAAGTGGATCTGGCGCTGCCACGTAGACAGCTCCGAGCCGGACCCGGAGACGTGGCAGTTCCTAAGCCCGTTCATAGAGGAATATGACGCGGCTGTTTTCACGATGCAGGAGTTCGCTCCTGAGGGGCTTCACGTGCCGGTTGTGAAATTCATCCCGCCTGCAATAGACCCCATCAACACAAAGAACATGCCGCTCCCGTCGACGCTATGGAGAGAGATGCTGGACAATATCGGTATCGAGAAGAGCCGGCCGCTCATCTGCCAGGTCTCGCGCTTCGACCCGTGGAAGGACCCCTTCGGGGTAATGCAGGCCTACAGGCTTGCCAAGAAGCAGGTGCCAGGGCTGCAACTTGCCCTGGTCACATGTTTCGCCGGGGATGACCCTGAGGCGTGGGACATCTACGCCGCAGTCAACGAGGAGGCGGAGAAAGACCCCGACATCCACATCCTTTCCAACCTCACAGGTGTCGGCAATATGGAGGTCAACGCCTTCCAGACCGCCAGCGCCGTGGTCATCCAGAAGTCCATCAAGGAGGGGTTCGGCCTGGTGGTGGCCGAGTCGCTGTGGAAGGGGACCGCTGTCGTTGCCGGCAATACGGGGGGGATTCCGATGCAGATGGGCGGCGCGCTTCACGACTATCTGGTGAATGGCATAGAGCAGTGCGCCGAGAAACTCGTATACCTGTTGGAGCACCCGGAAGTGGCCGAGGAGCTGGGGGCGGAGGGCAAAGAGCATATCAGGCAGAACTTCCTTATGCCTCGACTGTTGAGGGATGAACTCCGGCTGGTGAGAGAACTGGTGCATGAGTAGCCTCTGTGGCTACTCGAAGTCTTCTTCCTCTTCGACCTGGGGTGCCGGCCCCGGGTAGGGCAGCGTCGCCTCGACCCGCTCGGGTCTTTTCCTGCTAGGTGGTGGAAGGGAGTCAATCACCTGCTTCAGTTTTTCCAGTCCCTTCGCACCGCTGGCGTCCACGGGCGCTACCACCGCGGCTACCCCCGCATCGCGCAACTCCTCCAGGGCTTCCTTGGTAATGCTGATGGGCACCTGTATCATGATTGGTTTGCGCACCAGGCGTCCGATGTGCTGGCAGACCATCAGGCGATGAATGGAGAGCCCGCTGTCGCCCCCGACGAGGACGGCGTCCACCGGCAGTCTGTCTGCCGCCCGTATCAGGCCGTCGCCCAGTGCGGGGTCTACTTCCACGATCTTGCCCAGGTCATCCTCGCGCAGCAGGTCAAGCGGCGATGCGGCCGGGTCAAGGACGACGAAGTCACAGCCCGTTCGCTTGAGCTGGTCGACCAGCTTCTGTGACGATTCGGCGAGCCTCGTTCCCCATATCGCCTCGCCGAGGGTATTCGTCGTCTGGCTATCCGCCTTGTCGAGCAGCACGGAGTCAGCATGCTCCTTGCCGGCGGCGACCGCCGCTGCATCTTCGGCGGACACGGAAGCGATGAGCACCACGGTGGGACTCGTGCTGGCCGAGCTGGTCGAAGAGCCCCTGAACCCCAGCGGGTGGGGTGTCACCCGCAATGCCTGTTGCAGCCTGTCAGCGAGCTTGCTCAAGCCTACTCCCTCCAACTCCGGCCGGCACCCGGAGTCGGGCGCGGCCGTCGGTTTACTTAATCTCCCACGGGGTCTTCCTATTGTAACGTTTCCACCTGACCTGTTCAACGTCTCGAATTGCCTCATAATAAATGTTACCGAGTGGGGTATCGTTGCCTCAAAAAGGGTGTTACCCAATGAGAGGCATGAGTAGAGCGAGCGTGACAGAGTATACCGAGGTGATGAAGGAGAGGT
>JAXHUA010000186.1:0-13457 GCA_034189695.1 Chloroflexota bacterium
CGGCGGTATATTGCAGTCCTCTCAGGCGTGCCAGGCAGACGGCGGACGAGGTCGCGCGTGTTCACGACCTTGAAGCGATACCTGAGGATGGCTTGATGGAGCTCGACGCTGGAGAGTTGGACGGGATGAGTTTCGAGGAAGCCATGAGTTCGTACAGTGAGTTCTTTAAGGAGTGGGCTGCGAAAGGGTCATCAGTCAGGTTGCCCGGTGGTGAGTCTATGGATGGGCTCGGGGAGAGGACGTGGTCCGCTGTCGAGAGGCTGCTGGAAAGGCATCCGGACGAGACGGTCATCGCCGTGAGTCACAGCCTGGCGATCCAGAGCGTCGTTTCAAGAGCGCTGGGAATGGACTCGTCCAGCCGGAGGAGGTTGTGGCTGGACCTCGCTTCGGTGAGCATACTCGATTTCGGCGGAAGAGGCGCTTCGCTGTTGCTGTACAATGATACGTGCCATTTGCGGATGGGGGCGTGACGGTTGAAAGGCCTTTCAGGGCGGGTTCTTCAGTTCATACGTCGGGAGGCGTTGGTTCAGGGTGACGAGCTTCTCCTGGTCGGGGTCTCGGGGGGAGCCGACTCGGTGTGCCTGCTGCATGTCTTGAGCAGCCTCAGGGAAGAACTGAACGTGGAGCTGCACGTGGCACATCTGGACCACATGCTGAGAGGGGCTGATTCGACGGCTGATGCCGAGTACGTACGTGAACTGGCCCGGCGTCTGAGCGTGCGCTGCACCGTGCAAAGAAGAGACGTTGAGGCGTATCAGAGAACACACCATATGTCGCTCGAGGAAGCCGCCCGTGGGGTGCGATACGATTTCTACTGTCGGCTGGCGGACTGGCTTGGGGCGAAGCGCATCGTTCTGGGGCACACCAGGGATGATCAGGTGGAGACGATTCTGATGCATCTGATCAGGGGCGCGGGTTTGGCTGGATTGCGGGGCATGAAACCGCTATCGCAGCGGGAGTGCGAGGGTGGCCCGGTGTTGCTGGTGAGGCCGCTGCTGGAGGTGACCAGGGCGCAAACTCAGGAGTACTGCCAGGCCCAGGGGCTTCAGCCGAGGTGTGATGCATCGAACTACTCGCCGGCTTTCCTGCGCAATCGCCTGCGTCACGAACTGATGCCGCTGCTGCAAAGCTACAATCACAACATCCAGGACGCGTTGCTGCGCATGGCTGGTGCGGCTCATGCCGACTACTCATACATCGAGGAGCAGGTGTCCATGGTGTGGGACCGGGCGGTTGAAGAGCAGCCCGGAGCTCTGGTTGTGGACGCTCAGTTCGTGACGGCGCTTCATCCGTCGCTCCGCCGTCATCTGTTGCGCCAGGTCCTGCGGCGGGTTGAGGGAGACCTCACCGACATCGAGTCGGTCCACGTTGAGAAGATGATGGAGGCGCTTTCCAAGCCGGCGGGGAAGGAGCTGTGCCTGCCGCGGGGCGTTACGTTGCACGTTGGCTACGGCACGTGTACGGTGACACGGCTGGACGGCGACACATGTCCTTTCGCTGCTCTGAGGGGCGAGTACGGCCTCAAGGTGCCGGGAGAGACAATGCTTCCCGGTTGGAGCGCGAGAGCCTGGATTACGACGTCACGTGAGACGGCCCATGGATTCGCCGCGAGTGTTGACCTGGACGAGTGTGGGACGGACCTGATTGTACGGGCGAGGAAGGCAGGTGAGCGCTTCCGGCCTCTGGGGATGGCGGAAGAGAAGAAACTGCAGGACTTCATGGTGGATGCCAAGATACCGAGGGCGTGGCGGGACCGAGTACCTCTGGTATGCTCGAAGGAGGGCATCGTGTGGGTCGTGGGCTGGCGGATCGCCCACCATGCCAGGGTGACCGACTCGACCAGGCGGGTTCTCCATCTGGAGTTCGAGAAGCTGACGTGAGCGTGTTGCGGCTCCCCCGATTGAAGAACGCCTTCCCTGCTGGGTACCTGGTGACTTCCCTTGGTTTCATCGACACCCACCTGCTCATACCCGTGGTAGCCCTGTACGCGGTGAGTCTTGGGGCGGGTGTGGGAGTCACCGGGCTCATTATCGGGCTGTACTCGATAGCAAACACGCCGGCGAATCTCTTCTTCGGGCGCTTGGTCGATAGGGCGGGGTACAAGAGGCCGCTTGTTCTCGGCCTGGTGGGTGATGCCATCGCCATGTTCTGCTATGCGATGTGTCGGCTGCCGTTGCACCTGGCGTTCGTGCGGGTCTTTCACGGGATTACCGGGGGCGTTGTGGGACCGGCGACGATGTCGGCCACCGTGGAGCATGCTGCGGCGAGCAGGAAGGGCCGCGTGATGGGGCTGTATGGGTCGGCCATGGCTGCCGCGACCTTGCTTGGCTACGGTCTTGGGGGAGTCATGGCTTCGAAGGGGGGCTTCCACCTCGTCTTCTACGTTGGCTCGGGACTCCTCCTCGCGGCGGCGCTGGTAAGTATGCTCATGCCAGGGATGAAGAAGCCGGTGGTGGCGGCGAAAACCTCCATGGCCCACGACCTGAGGAGAATGGTGGGGTTGCTGCGCAGAAGGGGTCTGGTGACGTCATACTGGTCCATATTCACCCAGTACTTCGCCTTCGGGGCTGTCGTCACCCTGTTGCCATTGTATGTCAAGAGCCTTGGCCTGGAGGCGCTGCACGTCGGGCTCCTGCTGGGTATCTTCGCGGTGACGTTCTTCGTGCTTCAGTTCCCCAGCGGGACACTCTCCGACCGCGTTGGGCGCCGGTTGCCGATAACGTCGGGCCTGGGCCTGTGCGTTGTGGCCCTCGTGGCCATGCCCGCCTTCGGGACGCTCGCCGTGCTCGGTCTGGTCATGGCGCTGTATGGGGCTGCCTATGCACTGATCTTCCCCTCGATATCGGCTCTTGTGGCGGAGCACACATCCTCCGAAGAACGCGGCAGCGCGACGGGTATCTTTCACGCCCTTCTCACAGTGGGCGTTGCCATCGGGGCGCCTGTAATGGGCGCGGTGGCTCAGTACGCCGGCATCCGGCTTGGACTGGCCCTGTGTTCGAGCGTTGCCGCGCTGGCGCTGTTGATCGCATGGGCGGACCTGGGCCGGGGCCGGGGCAGCCTGAGCAGAGAAGACGCGGGTCCGTAGCGCCTAGTCCTGGGGGCGAGGCAGCTCCTTCTCTTCAGCGTCCCGTCCGGCTGGAGCCGGTGGCTCTGCGGGTTCGCGTCTCCAGCGGAGGCACAGGGCGATGCCGACGGCAGCCACTGCAATGACCGCTATGTAGACCTCCACCTGCACAGACGTCAGGTATCCTCCCGTCAGGAGGACCACACCGTAGTTGGTGACGGCGTGTAGCAGCGCGGCAAGGAGGTAGTACTGCCACCACTTGCCCTTGTAGAGCCCGTAGACGCTGATGCTGGTGGCCGCCGTGTGCAGGGCTACGGCGAAGAATCTCTCCCAGAAGCCGAGGAGTCCCTCGAAGCCCATGAACTGGACCGTGTCCCAGGACCAGCCGCTGGCGAAGATCAGGTTGAGCGCCCATGCCGCTTCGAAAACGCCGAACCCGACGCCCGCAACTGCGCCTATCGCGAGTGCAGCCCTGGCGTCCGGCGGTCGTCTCCACTTGATGTACACCAGGGGCGGGACCAGCTTCGCCGCCTCCTGGACCAGGCCGCTCAGGAGGATTTGCGGTACGGTGGACAAGAGAATCCAGCGCAGCAAGGTCCTCTGGCCCCAGAAGTGGCCCAGCGCCTGGCTGGCCCACGTCTGTAGAGGGACTTGAATGAAGCATATGCTCGTGAGGGTCAGAATCGCGCTTGACACGAACACCAGGACGAGGCCGGCGACTACGACTGCTGCGGGGAATCCCAGCCTTCTCACCGGTGGCGCGAGCACTGCGAACCACACAGCGCCGAAGGCGAAGGCAAGGCCGATGCCCCAGGCAGTTGGGTCCCGGAAGAACGAGGCAAACAGGTCAAGCATGTAGTCGGTCATTCAGAGCTCCTGATGCCGGCTACGGGTGCTCTGTGAGAAGCAGGACGGTAGCGCTGTTGTCATACTTGACGAGGTAATGGGGTGGATCAACAGCATACCATATGTAGATGGTGGCGCCTGTGGCAGAAAGCTTGAGCTTGTAGCAGTCGAATGCTCCTGCCGGGGCATTGACCTGCTCCTCGGCAACCACGGATAGGGTGGCTTTGGGGAACATACCCGCAGATGGCACCGCATTGGTGTAGCTGGCGGTGTAGCCCACCTCGAAGGGGATGGTCCGGAGCAGGAAGAGAGACTCGTCGTTGTCATAGGTGTCCGCCGGGATGTCGAAGGTGGCGCTCTGTTGCTCGCCGTTGACAATCGCGACTACACTCAGAGTGTTGTCGTAGTAAATGCTGGCGATTTCGATGGCGGAGTCAGCCGTCTCGATAGTCTGGGTACCGGCCAACGGCTTAAGGTCGTCGGCGTTAACCCTTACGCTTATGTTCTGTATCACTTGCTGGTCCGCCACGATGTAGCTTTGCTCAAGGAGATACGTCTCACCGTCCCTGTGGACAGTCATGTTGGCAGTGCCCATCGCGTTTCCGTCCACGTCCTCTACTCTATACTGGGTGACCTCGTCATCCGGCCACGGCACTCCCGCGACAGTCAACGCAGGTGGGGTACCTCCGCAGCTCACCAGGGCCGTCAGACACAGGGCCGCAAGCAGTCCAAGGGGGAGCAAGCGCTTCATCGTGTCTCTCCTTTCACATAATGCGCTTAAGCCTGGAATTCGCGGTGATGCCGGGCAGGCGCCCGCGCTTTGCGATCGGTTTGCCGTCGACCTCATGGATGTCTGCAGTGAAGTCGATGGGCCTGGCGCCGCTTATGTGGCTGCCGACGCCGAAGGCGGCTACCGGAGCACCGCTCTCGCGGAAGTGCCTGATCCGCTCCGGGTCGATCCCACCGCTGACGAATATGGTGACATCACTGAAGCCGGCCAGGTCGAGCCAGGCCCTGACTTCCTTGACGAGGTCGGCGGTGACGCCGCCTCTCTCCCTGGGCGTGTCCAGGCGTACGCCCTGAAGGCGGCCTTCCATCGCCCGGGCGACAATTACGCTCTCCTCAGGTTCATCTCTGAAGGTATCGACGAGAGCGATACGCGGCACATCGTCAGGCATATGCTTGTCGAAGGCAAGGGTGGCCGAGGTGGTATCCCCCATGACGAGCACCAGCGCATGAGGTATCGTGCCCGTCGGGGCCACGCCGGCAAGCTCGGCTCCGGCGACGCTGGAGCAGCCAACGCATCCCCCAACCATCGCGGCGTAGTCCATAACCCCGGCTATTGCCGGATGAACATGCCGCGCTCCAAAGCTGATGATCGGGATTCCCCGAGCGGCCTCAACGCATTCGCGAGCCGCCGTTGCCCATCCGCTGGAGTGGGACAGCATGCCGAGGTAGGTGGTCTCGTAGGCACCATAGCTCTGGTAGGGTGCGGTTATTCTCAGGACTACTTCCTTCGGGTCGAACGCGTCACCTTCGGACAGAGACCACACTTCCCGGCTGTCCTGCGGCAGTATCCTGTCGAGCAATGCGTGGGCTTCATTCATGCCGCAGAGGATTCCCTCCCTTGAGGGGAACACCTCCATTGTGGCTGTCGGGTCTATGTTCTCTTCCTTAAGGACCTGCACCGTGCGGATGAAGTAGACGTCCGCCGCTTGTGCCGACGCTATGGAGTCGGGGATGTCGAAGTGGGGTGAGGGGACGGTGGTCGCTGGTGTCTCCCGGACCAGCCTGGCCCCGAGAACATTCTCCATGTGTCGCAGCGCCCAGCGGTGGGCGTCGGGGTCGAATGATGCAACACAATCAACCGGCACCTCGACGGTGTAGTCCCGGTTCCTTGCGTTGGCCACAGTGTGCATGACGCAGATATCGGTGCAGACGCCGCACACTATCACCTTCTCGGGTGCCAGTGCTCTCAACTTCTCGTCGAGCTGGGTATCGTAGAAGCTGCTGAACCTTCTCTTGTGCACGACCTCGCCTGGGAAGCCGGCGAGCTCGGGTATGACTTCAGTCTCCGGCGTACCCTCCACGCAGTGCGGGGGGAACACCTCGAACTCGGCGTCATCGGGTGCATGACGGTCACCGATGAAGAACACGTGCGAACCGGCCCGAGTCTCCCGGTCAAGAAGCCGCTGGACACCGGGGATGATACGCCGGGCTCCTTCGCCGCAGAATAGGGGGTGGCCCTCCTCCAGGAAGCCTCGAAGCATGTCCACCACAAGAACGACGTTAGGCATCGTGACGCAACTCCCACACGTTTCGGTAATCTTATTTTAGCCTCTCGCCGTTCGTCAAGCGGGAACCTCTGGAGGCCGGCAGAAGCAGGGCGAGGATGACGGCGACAAAGGTGAGAACGACGAATAGAACGAGGGCCAGGTCGTACGACCCTGTAGCGTCGAATATGTGGCCGGCGATTACCGGAGCAGCACCTGCGGCCAGGGTCAGGACTGCCCACAGCGAGCCCAGAATTGCGCCCAGCGACGCTATCCCGAAGTACGTAGTCAAGAGCAGAGGCATGACGGCCACCAAGCCTCCCATTCCGAGGCCGTATATGAATACGAAGAGCCAGACAATGCTCATCGACTGCGTGGTGACAAGGAGCACCAGTCCTGTCGTCTGCAGGAGGAAGGACGTTGCAGCGACGTACTTGATCTGTAGCCGGTCCGTGATGTACCCGGCGCTCAACCTGCCGGCGACGCTGATTCCGACGACGAGCGCGAGAACAGTGGATGCCATCTGGTGGGTCACGCCTCTATCTTGAAGCATGGCGACGAGGTGCGTCTGAATAGCTGTCGTACCGATCAGGGTCGCAGCCAGTGCCGCCACGATGAGCCAGAACGTCTTCGTGCGCAGCGTCCTGGATAGCGTCCAGCCTGTGGTTGTCTGGGTCCCGGGTGTTGATGACGCCTCTGTCTCGGCTTCGGAGCGGGTGCTCTGGTCAGCCGGCGTGGCATTCGGTTGCCTGTCTTTGATGACGAAGGCGCATAGAGGAGTGAGGACGACCACGATCGCCAGGCCGAGGATATGGTAGGCGGCTCGCCAACCACTCAGGTCGATGAGAAAGCTGGCCAGGGGCAGCATGGCAAGGCCGCCGACGCCGAATCCGCTCAGGACTGCTCCTATCGCCAGTCCTCTTCTCTTGTCGAACCATGTAGACACCACCTTGACGACGGGTATGTCGAGACTTCCGAGGTGTCCGATCGCCATAAGGGAATAGAGGACGTAGAAGAGCCATCGCGAGTTGGTGAAGCCTATGAGGGCGAAGGCGACCCCTGTGACGAAGGCGCCGATGGTCATCACCCGCCTTGCACCGTATCTGTCGACCCAGGTGCCTACGAGTGGCGCCAGCAGTCCGATCAGGACGGCGATGGTCATCGCCAGCGAGGTCTCCGCCCTCGACCAGCCGAAGTCACTGCTGACCGGAATGAGGAAGGCACCGAAGGTGTAGTAGCCTATACCGCCAGCGAGAACGAGACTTGTGAAGCCGACGGCGACAATCAGCCAGCCATAGTACAGCCTGGTCTTGGTCATGGCGATGTGCGCGACAGGTCAGCGCGGGGGACGGAAGCGCATTCTGAGCAGCTCTTTCACATACTCGATGCTGGTATCGACGATTGAGACCTTGGAGTCGGGGTCCTCAGTCCATTTCACGGGGACCTCTTTGATGCGGTACCCTCGCCGGTGCGCTATGAGGAGCATCTCGGTATCGAAGAACCACTTGTGGTTCCGGGTGAGCGGGAGGACATCCCGGGCGGCCTGCCTGCTCAGGGCCTTGAAGCCGCACTGGGCGTCGTGGTAATCGGTTCTGAACATGGCTCTGAGGAGGAGGTTGTAGACTCTCGAGGTAACCTCGCGCTTGAAGCACCGCTCCACCGAGGACTGGGGGATGAGACGGGAACCAATGGCGATGCCGTAGCCTTCCTCGATCGCCTGGACAAGCTCGGGGAAGGACTCCAGGTCGGTGGACAGGTCAACATCCATGTATGCGACAACATCGGCGGTGCTTTCGAGGAGGGCGCGTCGCAGGGCGCGCCCCCGCCCTTTCTGGTCAAGGTGCAGCACGGCTACGTTCGGGTGGCGTTGGGTAAGCTCTTGCGCCACCTGGCAGGTGCCGTCGGTGGACCCGTTGTCGGCTATGACGATGGTCCATCTCGCGGCGAACTCCCTTTCCAGGAACTGCCTCAGCGTGTCTATGCTCTGGGCAAGTACGCTCTCCTCGTTGTACACCGGTATGACCACGGCGACTGACGTGGGTTCGCGACCTGGCGGGCTGGACTCGTTTCCTTTCATACGCAACAGCCGAACCGGCGCACGCCTGAACGTGCCCCCGGTCTTTCATCGAGAGTCGGGCCGTCGGCGGCCCGACCTCTATGGGCTACGGGATATGACACACTCGCAGCACTGGCTGCCGCCTCGGACAACTGCGAGTCAATCAGTCAGCAGGCCCGGTGATTCCCCTTCCGCTGTACGCCCAGACGGCTTGTGCACCCGGAGGCAGTCTCTCGGCTCAGGCGCGTCGGCGGTCCGGCGTTCCTTTCTCAAGGAGAATCAATGCTTGAAGTGGCGCACCCCCGTGAACACCATGGCGATGTTGTGCTCGTTGGCCACCTTGATTACTTCCTCGTCGCGCACCGAGCCGCCGGGCTCTATTATGGCGGTCACGCCGCCTTTGGCCGCCAGCTCGACGCCATCCGGGAAGGGGAAGAACGCGTCGGAGGCAAGCGCGCTGCCTTTCGCCCTGTCACCGGCCTTCTTCAGTGCGATCTCGACGCTGTCAACCCGGCTTGGCTGACCTGCTCCCATGCCCAGGAGGGTGTGGTCTTTCGCCAGGACGATGGCGTTCGATTTCACGTGCTTGACGGCTCGCCAGCCGAACCGCAGGTCTTCGAGCTCTGCCTCCGTAGGCTCGCGGTTGGTCACCGTGCGAAGTGTCAACGTCTCCGGCTCGACGTCCGCTGACTGGAGCAGGAAACCGCCTCCAACGTGACGGAAGTTCATGGCCGAGACTCCCTTGCTCTCCGCGATGGAGCCCACGCTGAGGAGGCGCAGGCCCTTCTTCCTCTTCAGCAGCGACAGGGCGGCTTCATCGAACTCGGGGGCCACAATGGCGTCGAAATGCGTCTTGCTGATCTCCTCTGCCGCCGCTTGGTCTATCTTGCGGTTTGTGGCCACTATGCCGCCGAAAGCCGAGACCGGGTCCCCGGTCAAGGCTCTCCGGTACGCCTCGGCGAGGTCATCGTGAGACGCCAGGCCGCAGGGGTTGTTGTGCTTGAGAATGGCGACGGTGGGTGTGGCGAAATCGCCGACAATGCTCAGAGCGGCGTCGAGGTCGAGGATGTTGTTGAAAGAGAGGGCTTTGCCAGAGAGCTGCGCCGCCGCCACCACGCCTGACTTCTCCTGCCCGATCACCTGGGTTCTGTAGAAGGCGGCCTGCTGATGCGGGTTCTCGCCGTAGGACAGTTCCTGAATCCTGCTGAGGGCGATGGTCATCTCTACCGGTAACCTGTCCTCCTTCGGTCTGAGATAGCTCGCAATGGCTGTGTCGTAAAGGGCCACGTGCTGGAAAGCTTTCTGGGCCAGCCTCTTCCTGTCTTCAAGGGGAACGTCGCCCGACCGGAGCATCTCGAGGACCGGCCCGTAGTCGGCCGGGTCCACGACCACCAAAACGGAAGGGAAGTTCTTGGCTGCGGCCCGAATCATCGTGGGTCCGCCGATGTCGATATTCTCCAGCGCCTCATCTATCGTTACGCCTTCGCGGGACACCGTCTGGACGAAGGGATACAGATTCACTGCCACCAGGTCTATTGTCCCGATTCCCTTCTCCTTGAGCTCAGCGAGGTGGCCCGGCACGTTGCGTTTGGCCAGTATCCCACCGTGCACCGCGGGGTGAAGGGTCTTCACCCGGCCGTCGAGGATCTCCGGGAAGTTGGTCAGGTCGCCGACGCTGTGAACCGGAACACCCGCTTTCTGGAGGGCGCCCTTCGTGCCGCCCGTGCTGTAGATGCTGACTCCGAGCTCACTGAGGCCCTGGGCAAACTCCACCAGACCCGTCTTGTCTGAGACGCTCAAGATCGCTTGCATACGTTACCTCCTAGGTAATTGCGATGTGTTGTCTATCCCTGTCCTCCACCACCTCACCGATGACTCTCGCCCCGGTCACGCTCCTGCTCAGTTCGTCCGCGTTGTGGCGAGAGCATACGATAGCCATGCCCACTCCCATGTTGAATGTGCGGTACATCTCCTCCTCGTCTATGTTGCCCCTCTCCTGGATGAGTGTGAAGATGGGCGGTATTGCCCACGAGTCCTTCCTCACCCTGGCGGCCAGTCCTTCGGGGAGGACTCTCGGAAGATTACCTGGTATCCCTCCGCCGGTGATGTGGGCCATACCCTTGATGAGAGGAAGAAGGGGGCCCAATGCGGCGTAGTAGCAGTGGTGGGGTTCGAGAAGCTCCTCGCCCAGGGTGCGGCCCAACGGTGGGAAAGCTTGAGTGAGCGGTGACGGGTCTTCGTCAATGCCGAACACCCTGCGCGCGAGCGAATAGCCATTGGTGTGAAGACCGCTCGATGGAAGGCCGACAATGACATCGCCAGCCTGTATCGAGCGCCCATCCAGTATTGTCTCCTTCTCGACCGCCCCCACGATGAACCCTGCCAGGTCGTACTCCCCATCCGGATACAGGCCGGGCATCTCCGCTGTCTCCCCGCCGACGAGGGCGCACCCCACCGCACCGAGTGCGCTTGCCATTCCCTTGACGAGGTCCTCGACGATCTCAGGCACGAGCCTGGCCATGGCAATGTAGTCGAGGAAGAAGAGCGGCCGGGCGCCGCAGGTGAAGATATCGTTGACACAATGGTTGACCAGATCGGCGCCTATGGTATCGTGCTTGTTGAGGGCACAGGCGATCTTCAGCTTCGTACCGACCCCGTCTGTGCTGGATACAAGCACGGGCTTCTGGAAGCCCGTAAGCTCGAAGAGACCACCAAAGAAGCCGAGGTCGCTGATGACCTCGGGCCCGAAGGTTGTCCGTGCATGCTTCCTGACACGCTTCACCGCTTCGTCGGCGACGTCGATGTCGACCCCGGCGGCACGATAGGTGAGCTTCGTCCTATCGTCGGCCACGTGTCACCTCTTGGGAGTCTCCAGCGCCAGCTTGTCCATTCCGAGCTGTACCGGCACCGGATACTCACCGGTGAAGCACGCGAGGCAGAAGGTCTCCTTGGGCAACGCCACGGATTCGATGAGACCGTCCATGCTCAGATAGCCCAGAGAATCGGCGCCGATGCTCTGGGCTATGTCCGGGACTTGCTTGTGAGCGGCGATAAGCTCCCACTGGGTAGCCATATCGACGCCGAAGAAGCAGGGATAGCGAATGGGTGGTGCACAGATGCGCAAATGTATTTCTTCCGCTCCGGCGCTTCGCAGGAGACTGATTACTCTCGGTGTGGTCGTTCCGCGCACGATGCTGTCATCCACGAGCACAACCCGCTTGCCCCCCAGTATTTCCGGCATCGGGTTGAACTTGAGTTGGACGCCAAGCTCCCGAATGCGCTGGTCAGGCTGGATGAAGGTACGGCCAACGTAGCGATTCTTCAGCAGCCCTTCGGTGAACGGTATGCCTGACTCGACCGAGTAGCCGATGCCTGCCGACGTGGCAGAATCCGGAACACCTATGACCAGGTCGGCATCGACCGGGTACTCCTGCGCCAGCCTGGCTCCCATGGCCTGCCGCGCCAGGTAGACCCGGCGTCCCTCGATAATGCTGTCGGGCCGGGCGAAGTAGATGTGCTCGAAGATGCACAATCCCCTCTTCGTCGGCTGATCATCCTTGTGGCTTGTCACGCCGTGTGAATCGATGACCAGCACCTCGCCTGCCTCCACCTCGCGCAGGAACTCCGCGCCAATGTGGTCAAGGGCACAGCTTTCGGAGGCGAGTACCCAGCCGCCGTTGAGACGGCCCAGACAGAGAGGGCGCACTCCCAGAGGGTCTCGAATGCCATAGAGGGCATTGTCGGCCATCATGACCAGGGAGTACGCGCCCTCGAGTCGGTTCATGGCGTATCTTATCCTGTCGACCCATGTCTTCTTGCCGGACGATAGAATGAGATGTGCAATAACCTCGGAGTCAGTTCCCGTGGCAAACGAGCAGTGCTGCCCGTCCAGTTCCTGACGGAGGTACTCCGCGTTGACGATGTTGCCATTGTGTCCCAGAACCAGAGTGCCCGAGGGGCTCCGGATGATGATCGGCTGGGCGTTCTCAGACCGGCTGGAGCCGGTCGTAGAGTAGCGGTTGTGTCCGATGGCTATGTCGCCCCAGAGCTGGCTCAGAGACTCCTCATCGAAGACCTGGGACACAAGTCCCATTCTGGTGTGTATGTGAATCCGTTTCCCGTCGAAGGTGGCAATGCCTGAACTCTCTTGACCGCGGTGCTGTAGCGAGAAGAGACCGAAATAGGCCACTCTCGCCACGTCCTCTCCCGGGGCGTACACCCCGAAAAGGGCACAAGACTCTTTCATCTTCTCGCCCCCCACGCCGATTATATTCACTGCCCGCTTCAGGGTCAATGCTCCTTCAGACGTGCTGTCAGCCAATCTAGAGCGCCGTTCATCGCCTTCTCCGATAGACGAAGCCGGTGGCCGGCACCCTCCACCATGAGAATGCCCTTGGGCATGCCCGCCTCCCGGTGAAGCATCACAGCGTCCTGTGGGTGGACAACATCGTCATCGCTGCCATGAACGATGAGGACTGGCCGTGGAGATATACGTGCGATGTTTCCCAGCGGGTCGAGTCTCCGGAAGCCGCCGAGCCATTCGTCGACAGACGGTGGGAAATCGGGGTCCCTGATGATGCCCACCTCGCGGAAATGCTTGATGATATCCTGTGCGCGGTCAGCGTCGGCAACAGCCTGGAACCGCGAAGGACACGCGCAACTGACGAGAAGCGACACGCGCGGGTCCCGCGCCGCAACATAGACCGAGACAGCAGCGCCGGCACTGAATCCCATGAGGGCGAGGCTTTGCCGCTGGGCCTCTCCCATGTCCCGAATGTAGCCGAGGACGGCCTCCAGGTCCCTTGTCCATCCGAGAATGTCGAAGTTGCCGCCACTGGCCCCGGTACCTCTGAAGTTGAAAATGACAGTGAGGAAACCGGCTTCACACAACCTCTCAGCTAGAGCGGGATATCCTCTGTCCGTGGCGTCCGGTGTCCCGCGGGGAATACCGTGACACAGGCAGAGAGCGGAACAGGAGGCCTCGTCAGGTAGGTAGACCTGGCCGGCGAGCGTGAAACCCTCCACTTCAAGGCAGAAGTGCCTTTGTTCCATGTCTACAATCTCATTTTAGCATACGTACAGCGGGATGCCAATGGCGCGAATTGCCTCATAATAAATGTTACCGAGTGGGGTATCGTTGCCTCAAAAAGGGTGTTACCCAATGAGAGGCATGAGTAGAGGCAGCGTGATAGAGTATACCGAGGTGATGAAGGAGAGG
>JAXHUA010000019.1:0-5698 GCA_034189695.1 Chloroflexota bacterium
GAGGAGCGAGAGCGACGAAGCAATCCCGGTGGGGTGATGGGAAGGGGGAACGTTTCTCCACCGTTCACCCTTCGACAGGGCCTGTCCTGAGCTTGTCGAAGGGCTCAGGGCGAACGGTTGGGAGTGCGCCGTTCACGGGGAGTGCAGAGGGGTGTCCCCTCCGCCGGGGGTCTGCGGTGTCCCCCAGAAGAACGTATCGGGGTGGGTGGGAAACCAAGACCCCTTGCCGAAGGCATCGCGAGGCTGGTACCATTCGGTTGGTCAAACCCCGGGAACGGCGATGTGATCCTCATTATCGACAACTACGACTCCTTCGTGTACAACCTGGCCCAGTACATCGGAGAGCTGGGCTGGGACCCGGTGGTCTATCGCAACGACCAGGTCACGCTGGAGGAGATCGAGGCCGCGGCGCCGAGCCATATCGTCATCTCGCCGGGCCCGGGCACACCGCTGGACGCCGGCATCTCCAACGACGTGGTGCTGCACTTCGCCGGCAGAGTGCCCGTCCTGGGGGTGTGCCTGGGGCACCAGTGCATCGGGCACGTGTACGGCGGCCTGGTGGTGCGGGGCGTTCCCACGCACGGCAAGACGTCGATGGTGCACCACGACGGGCGCACCGTGTTCACCGGGCTCCCCAACCCGTTCGAGGCCGGGCGCTATCACTCGCTGGTCATCAGGCCGGACACCGTGCCGGACGTCCTCGAGGTCTCGGGGCGCACCGAAGCCGGGGAGATCATGGGGGTGCGGCACTGCGAGTACGTGGTCGAGGGTGTCCAGTTCCATCCCGAGTCGATCCTCACCGATGTGGGCCACGACATACTGCGGACATTTCTGGGCTTCACCAGCCCCTCGTGGGTGAAGGAGGGTGACGTATGGCGGGCGTAGTCTACCTCAACGGGCGTCTGATGCCGGCGGATGAGGCGCGGGTCTCGCCTCTGGACCGGGGGCTGCTCTATGGCTATGGCCTGTTCGAGACAGTGCGCTCCTACGGGGGGAGGGTCTTCCGGCTCGACCGCCACCTGGCGCGGCTCATGGGCGGGGCCGAGACGCTGGCCCTGGCGTCGGGCCTCGACCCGGCGCAACTGGAGCAGGCGATGTACCGGACGGTCGAGGCGAACGGCCTGGCCGACGCCCGCATCAGGCTCACCGTGACCGCCGGCGCGGGCGAGCGGTCGCTGGGCATGCCGTCGCCGGGCTCGCTCACCATCCTCGTGGTGGCCGAGCCCCTGCACCTGCCCTCCCGCATCTACGATGAAGGCATCAGCGCGGCGGTGGTCAGCGTCAGGCGCAACAGCCAGTCGCCGGTCTCCAGCATCAAGTCGTTGAACTACCTCGACGGGCTCATCGCCCGCGCCGAGGCGGAGACACGCGGCGCCGACGAGGCCGTCCTGCTCAACGAGCGCGGCTACCTGGCCGAGTGCAGCAGCAGCAACATCTTCCTGGTGTCTTCGGGGAAGCTGCTCACGCCGTCCGTGGCGAGCGGCATACTGCCGGGGGTCACCCGCGAGGCGGTGCTGGAGGTGGCCGCTGAGGTGGGTATCGAGTCCGTCGAGGGCGACGTCCTTCCCGACGAGCTCGCCCGGGCTGACGAGGTGTTCATCACCACGTCGGTGCGGGAGGTCGTGCCGGTGGTCGCCGTCGATGGCAGGCTGGCTGGCTCGGGCAAGCCGGGGCCGGTGACGGGAAGGCTGGCGACGGCCTACAGGGAGCTGGTGCGGCGCGAGCTATGAGTCCTTCCGGCCTGCTGAGGCAGCTTCCCCTGTACGCGGTGGCCTTCCTTGGCCACGTAGGCTTTGGACTCCTCTTTCCGGTAATACCGGTATACGCCGAAGGGTTCACCTCGTCGCTGGCTCTCATCGGGCTGGCCGTGGGGATGTTCTCCTACGTTGCCGCGTTGACCATGATACCCTTCGGTACCCTTTCCGACCGTCTCGGGCGTCGCACCATCCTCGTGGTCGGTCTGGCCATGTTCACCGTGGCCCCGCTGCTCTACACCTTGGTGGCGAACCCGTGGCAGCTCATCTTGGTGAGAGCGTTCCACGGTCTGGCCTCGGCCAGCTTCATTCCTCCGGCCAACGCGCTGGTGGTCGAGATGTCGCCGCCCGAGAGAAGGGGAGAGGCTCTCGGCTGGTTCACGTCGGCTGTCATGGTCGGCTTCATAGTCGGTCCGGTGACCGGCGGCTACCTGCTGAACCTGTACGGTTTCGGCTCGACGTTCTACGCCAGCAGCGCGGTCTCGCTCGTCGCGCTGCTGCTCATCCTGCCGTGGCTGCGGGGTATGGGGGGTAAGACGGCTGCGACAGTGGAGGCGTCGGACAGCCCGTGGGGCTGGCTGCGGCAAAGGCGGGCCATCGGCGCCCTGCTGACCGTGCTATTCACCGTGTTCGGCTCGGGGACTATCGTCGCCTTCATGCCTCTGCACGGGGCTGGAATAGGCGTGACTGCTTCACAGGTGGGCATTGTCATCACCGCAATGTATGCCAGCTCGACGGTAGTGCGTGGGCCGGGTGGGATCATGTCGGACCGGATGGGCAGAGGGATGGTCATCCTCTTCGGCTTCCTGGTGTGCGCCGCCTCTATTGCCCTCTTCGCGCTGGTGAGTTCCTTCCCGCTCCTGGTGGTGGTGGGCATCGCCTACGGCCTCGGCATGGGGCTGGCGATGACGGCGAGCTTCGCCCTGGTGGCCGATGTCGCGTCGCTGAGCGCGAGAGGTCTGGCGATGGGTGCGGCCAACAGCTCTCTCCAGGCAGGGCTGGCCATCGGCGCCACGGCGATGGGCGGTGTCGCCGCGGCCGTGGGCTTCCAATCGATGTTCGCCATCTGCGGCGCAATACTGGCGGCCGCGCTGCTGGCCGTGCTGTTCCTCGTAGGCCGTGGCTCGAAGTGAGCCTCGTTTCAATTGACCGCCCTCGGTGGCCATGCTATCATGCCTGTCAACACGGAGTGTGGAATCGTGAACAAGTTCCAGAAAGCGCTGAAACGCAGCCGTGAGGGCTGGTTCACCAGGGTGGTGCGGCTCCTGGAGCGGCCGATTGATGATAGCCTCTGGGACGACCTCGAAGAGCTTCTCATATCCGCTGACGTGGGAGTGGGCACCGCCGCCAGGCTACTGGAGAGGGTGAGGGATAGAACGAGGAGAGAGGGCCTGAGAGAAGGCGCTCAGGTGCGCTCGGCGCTCAAGGAAGAGATGATAGCCATGCTGACCCTGGACGGGTCGGCGCGGTGTGGCCCGCTCGTGGCTGCGGAATCGAGGCCGACGGTAGTGCTCGTGGTGGGGGTGAACGGTACGGGGAAGACCCTCTCCATCGCCAAGCTGGCCCTCGCTCTCAGGGATGAGGGGAGGAAGGTGGTAGTGGCCGCTGCCGATACGTTCAGGGCGGCGGCCATAGACCAGTTGAAGATACTGGGCCAGCGCGTTGGCGCCGAGGTCATCGCGCACGGCTCTGGTGCTGACCCGGGAGCAGTGGTGTTTGACAGCCTGGAGGCGGCGCGGGCGCGGGGGGCCGACGTGGTGCTCATCGACACCGCAGGCCGCCTCCACACCAAGTTCAATCTCATGGAGGAACTGAAGAAGGTGAGGCGCGTGGCGTCGAGGAGCGACCCTGATGCACCGCATGAGGTCATCCTGGTCCTCGATGCCACCACGGGACAGAACGGTCTCGCCCAGGCGAAGTACTTCACCGAGGCTGTTGGTGTCACCGGGGTGTTCCTCACCAAGCTCGACGGCACGGCCAGAGGCGGTATCGTGCTTGCGATCTGCGACGAACTGAAGATACCCATTCGCTTCATCGGAACCGGTGAAGAGGTGGATGATATGGCTCCGTTTGATCCGCAGACCTTCGTCGAGGCGCTATCCTCTTGAGCGACGCCCTGGTGTGGTGGCTCACTGTTGAACTCTTGGGGTTCATCGGCCTCCCCATCGCTTTCGTCCTTTTCAAGAGGCTCCCGGACAGGGGCTATGCGTTCGGCAAGGTGCTCTCCGTCCTGCTGGTGTCCTTCCTGGTGTGGCTGTCAGCCTCGCTCCACGTTCTGCCCAACTCCAGATGGGCCATCGTGCTCGTCGCCGCCCTGATCGCCTGGGCTTCGGTCATCGTCTTCATACGCCGGCGCGGCGAGATAGTGGCCGCTCTCCGCAACAACATCCGCCCTATCGTGGTTACCGAGGTCATCTTCCTGCTCGCCTTCGTGCTGTGGGCGGTGGTGCGTGCCTACAACCCGGAGATCATCTTCACCGAGAAGCCGATGGACTTCGCCTTCATCAACGGCATCATGAGGAGCGACTACTTCCCGCCGCTCGACCCCTGGCTCAGCGGGGCCACTCTCAACAACTACTACTTCGGGCACATGATAATGGCCACCCTGACCAAGCTCACCGGCGTACCGGCGGCGACGGCGTTCAATCTATCGCTGGCCCTCATCTTCAGCCTGGCCGCCATAGGGGCGTTCAGCATCGTGTACAACCTGGTGAAGATGAGCCGGGGCGGAGACATCGCGGCGGTCGCTTGCGGAGTGGTGGCGGCGGGCTTCCTGCTGGTCCTGGGCAATCTGGAGGGCGTGCTGGAGATGCTGTACGCTCACGGGTACGGCGGCGAGGGGTTCTGGGCGTGGATTGACATCGACGGGCTCGACGTCGCGTACTACAGCGACCACTGGTACCCCACCCAGTTCTGGTGGTGGTGGCACGCAACGCGGATGATACAGACCATAGTGGGTGATGTGTGTCTGGACTACACCATCGCCGAGTTCCCCAATTTCACCTTCATCCTGGGCGACCTGCATGCCCATCTGCTGTCCTTGCCCTTCGTCCTCCTGTCCGTGGCCATCTGCCTGAACATCGTTGCCACCAAGGTGTCTCTGGGGCTCGGATGGTTGAGAAGGAATATCCTGCCGTTCGTCCTCATGATCGTATGTCTCGGCGCTCTGGGCCCAATCCACACCTGGGACCTGCCGGTGTACGTGTTCCTCTTCATCGGTGCGATCATGGTCCAGACCCGTCTGAGGGGAGGTGGCGCTGGGTGGTGGAAGCGCTGGCTCCCGCTCACCGGGATGGCGCTCGCAGGTGTGTTCCTGCTCTACCTGCCGTTCTATCTCAATATGGACAACCCGATATCCGGCATACTGCCCTGGGTCGGGCCGAACTCCCGGTGGTTATACCTCCTGATCACGTGGGGTCTGTTCCTCTTCGTCGCCGTCTCATTCCTTCTGTTCCGGATACGCGGCGGGGTGCGTTCAATATCATGGCGCAGGGCGGCCTGGGTCTGCCTCCCGGTGCTGCTGCTGTGGGCGGTGTGGGCCATAGTGATGGCGGCGACAGGTGGTGGAGCGTCGGTGTGGGCGAAGCTGGGTCACCTGTTGCCCCTTCTCATTCTGCTGGCGCTCGCTTTGTTCCTCATTGTTCGCAGGGCCACGGCGGCATCGGGCCGGGAGCGGAGCGTGCTCTTCGCCCTGCTCCTCTTCCTCACCGCCGTGCTGCTCATCGTCGGCTGTGAGCTGTTCTACATCCGGGACGTCTTCGGGAATCGAATGAACACCGTGTTCAGGTTCTACTTCCAGGCGTGGGTCCTGTTTGCCCTCGCCTCGCCCTTTGCCGTATATTACTTGCAGCGGAAGTGGCGCGTGTCGAGTATCGGCGCCCGCTTGGGCAAGCTGGGCTGGTGGGTGCTGCTCCTGGTGCTGGTGGCCAGCTCCCTCACCTACT
>JAXHUA010000002.1:0-4393 GCA_034189695.1 Chloroflexota bacterium
CATGTACACCCGCTATGCTGAGTCAGAGGGATGGCAGGTGGATGTGATCGATAGCAATCAGAGTGGCATCGGAGGCTTCAAGGAAATCGTCTTTGAGGTCAAGGGGAGGGGGGCCTACGGCAGTCTCAAATATGAGCGCGGCGTGCACCGGGTGCAGCGTGTGCCTGTGACCGAGTCGGGAGGGCGGATCCACACCTCGACTGTGACTGTCGCTGTTCTCCCCGAGGCGGAGGAGGTCGAGGTCGACATAAGCCCCGACGACCTGAAGATCGACATCTTCCGCAGCGGCGGACACGGAGGCCAGAACGTGAACAAGGTGGCCACGGCGGTGCGCATCACCCACCTTCCCACCGGGATAGTCGCCACATGTCAGGACGAGCGCTCGCAACTGAGGAACAAGAACCGAGCGATGGCGGTGCTGCGAGCCCGCCTCTTGGACCAGGAACGAAGTCGGCATTTCGAGGAGATAGCGAAAGAGCGCCGTGCCCAGGTGGGTAGCGGCGAGCGATCGGAGAAAATCCGTACCTACAACTTCCCTCAGGGCCGGGTCACGGACCATAGGATCGGACTGACCCTCCATAGCCTTGACCGCGTCCTCGAAGGTGAACTTGCCCCATTGATCGATGCCCTGGCCGAGGACGAGCACACCAAGCGGTTGGAGGAGCAGTTGGTTTGACCGTAGGCGAGGCGCTCCACAGGGCCTCACAGACGCTGGCGGAACACTCGTTTGAAGATGCCGACCTGGAAGCGGAAGTGCTCCTTATGCACACCCTGGGCGTCGAGCGCGCCAGGCTCTATGTTCTGCTGACAGAGGAGCTCTCGGTTCTCGACGCTGAGGCGTTCACGGGGTTCATCAATCGCCGGCTGTGCCACGAGCCGATCGCGTATATTGTGGGTCACCGCGAGTTCTTCGGCTTTGACCTGTACGTTGCGCCCGGTGTGCTCATCCCGCGCCCTGAGACCGAGTTGCTGGTCGAGGAGACGATCAGGTTCGCCAGTGAGCGCTTCCCGAACGGGGACCCGGTGGTGGCCGACATCGGAACAGGCAGCGGGGCCGTCGCCATCGCGGTAGCGCTGCATCTGCCACAGGCCACCGTATATGCGACCGACGTATCTTCGCAAGCCCTGGAGATAGCGAGAATGAATTGTGAACGGCACAGCGTGCAGAGCAGGGTCAACATCCTCCAGGGCGACCTGCTTGAGCCGCTGCCGGGACCGGTTGATATCGTCGTGGCGAACCTCCCTTACGTGGGGGATGCCGAATTCGAGGGCCTGTCCCCGGAGGTCAGACTCTTCGAGCCCTCCCTGGCCCTTGCCGGTGGTGGGGACGGTCTGGACCGGGTGCGCCAGCTTCTCGGAGCCGCCTGGGAGAAGCTGCGCCCGGGCGGCGCAGTGGTCATCGAGGTCGGGTGTATTGGGGAGGGGGGGATAGCGCAGCTTGAGCGGTATCTTCCGCCGGCGGCGAGCACTGAGCGTGTCTCAGACGCGGCCAGCAGGATAGCCGTTCTGAAAATCGAAGCGTGATTACGCTTGACACAGTCAAACAACAATGGTAAATTAAGGATTTGGTGCTTGGTGACTAGCCAGGGTGGGGAGCGGAGGTCGGAAGGCCTACGGCCGGGCTAGGAGCGCAGCCCAGCCCTGAGGCTTACGGCCTTTAATTTTGGTTGTGACAAGGAGAGGTTAATGCCCACGGTGAATCAGCTCGTCCGGTCCGGGCGGAAGAAGAGCCGGAAGAAGACCAAGGCGCCGGCGCTGGGTTGGGCCTACAATTCGCTGAAGGGGAGGATGGAAGCGGGGCAGCAGTCCCCTCAGAAGCGTGGGGTGTGTACCGCAGTGAAGACGGTGACTCCCAAGAAGCCCAATTCGGCCCTGCGCAAGATCGCGCGCGTCAGGTTGACGAATACGATGGAGGTGACTGCCTACATCCCCGGTGAGGGGCACAGCCTTCAGGAGCACTCTGTCGTGCTCATCGAGGGAGGGCGTGTAAAGGACCTGCCCGGCGTGCGGTACCACATTGTGCGTGGCACCTTGGACGCGGAGGGCGTGGAGAACCGGCGGCAGTCTCGGAGCAGATACGGAGCCAAGCAGCCCAGGCGAGCCAGCGTTGCCTAGGGGTGAAGGATAGCAATGCCAAGAAGAGCACGAGTGACGAAAAGGGTGATAGCGCCTGACCCGCGGTACCAGAGCGAGACCGTAGCGCGGTTGACCAATAGGGTCATGACTCGGGGCAAGAAGAGTCTGTCGGAGCGAATCGTCTACGGGGCTCTGGATATCGTCGAGGAGCAGATGAGGCGAGACCCGGTGGACACTCTGGAACAGGCCGTCAAGAACGCTACACCCCTTCTCGAAGTGAAGCCTCGACGCGTTGGCGGCGCCACCTATCAGGTCCCCATTGAGGTTAGGCCTGACCGTGGCTTCTCACTCGCCGTCCGGTGGCTGGTGAGGTCAGCCAAGGCCCGAGGCGGGAGGTCCATGGCTGAGAAACTGGCGGCTGAGATCATGGATGCTGCACAGCGGCAGGGCGCGACCATCAAGAAGCGTGAAGATACACACAGGATGGCGGAGGCGAATCGGGCCTTTGTGCACTATCGGTGGTGAGAGGTATGGCCAGACTGTACCCGTTGGAGCGAATCCGGAATATCGGGATCATTGCCCATATCGACGCTGGCAAGACCACGGTCACGGAGAGGATTCTCTTCCACACGGGTCGTACCTACAAGCTTGGGGAGGTCGACGAGGGAACGGCTAAGATGGACTGGATGGACCAGGAGAAAGAGCGGGGGATTACGATCACCGCGGCAGCGACGACCTGCTACTGGCGTGATCACCGCATCAATATCATAGATACTCCCGGGCACGTGGATTTCACTGCCGAGGTGGAGCGGAGCCTGCGTGTCCTCGACGGGGGCGTGGTGGTCCTGGACGCGGTTGCCGGCGTCGAACCGCAGTCGGAGACGGTGTGGCGCCAGGCAGACCGCTATGGTGTGCCCAGAGTCTGCTTCGTCAACAAAATGGACCGAGTCGGGGCGGACTTCTATCGTACGTTGGAGATGATCGGCGAGAGGCTTGGCGCGGTCGCTGTTCCCATTCAATTGCCCTTTGGCGTCGAAGCGTCGTTCAGGGGTGTGATTGACCTGGTCGAGGAGAGGGCCCTGGTCTTCTCCGGTGAGCCTGATACGAAGCCGACAGCGGAGCCGGTCCCTCAGGAGTATGAGGACATATGGAAGCGCCATCGGGAGGCGATGGTGGAGCGACTGGCGGAGTGCGATGACGAAATGATGGTGCTGTATCTGGACGGTGGCCAGGTCACAACCCCCGACCTCAAGGCGGCGCTGAGGAGGGCTACCCTGTCGAACAAGGTGGTGCCGGTCCTCTGTGGCACCGCTCTGAGGAACAAGGGAGTCCAGACTCTGCTCGATGCAATCATCGACTACCTGCCCTCGCCGGCGGAGGTGATGGCCGTGCTTGGCGTCGACCCGAGGAGTGGCAAAGAGGCGACACGATCGGCAACGAACGGGTCGCCGTTCTGCGCTCTGGTGTTCAAGGTGGTCACCGACCCTTTCGTAGGAAGGCTGGTGTACTTCAGAGTGTACTCAGGGAGGGTTGAAGCCAGGGCACAGGTGTACAACGCGACGCGCGAGTACCGTGAGAGGATTGGACGGTTGCTTCGTATGCATGCCAACACGCGAGAGGAGGTCGAGCGTGCTGAGGGTGGCGACATAGTCGCCGCTCTTGGTTTGAAGAACACTTTCACTGGCGATACTCTGTGCCATCCCAACGCACCCATTGTCCTCGAGTCCATCCGCTTTCCCGAGCCGGTGGTCTCCGTGGCGATTGAGCCCAGAACGAAGACGGACCAAGACAGAATGGATGACGCGCTGACGAAGCTTACCGAGGAGGACCCCACTTTCACCATACGCTATGATGCGGATACAGGTCAGACGGTCATCTCGGGAATGGGTGAGCTGCATATCGACGTGATTGTCGAGAGGATGGCTCGCGAGTTCAACGTGAGAGCAACCGTGGGAAGACCGCAGGTTGCGTACAAGGAGACCATCACCATGCCGGTGAAGGCCGAGGGGAGGTTCATTCGGCAGACAGGTGGCCGGGGGCAGTATGGTCACGTGTGGATTGAGTTCATCCCTGGGGAGAGAGGAAGCGGTTTTGAATTTGAGGATCGTGTCGAGGGTGGAGCCGTGCCCCGGGAGTACATAGGCGCTGTAGAGAGCGGTGTTAAAGATGCCATGGCGAGCGGGGCATTGGCCGGCTACCCGATGACCGACGTGAAAGCCAGTCTGTACGAGGGCACTGCGGTTTGGCCTAGGCAAACACAGAACCTGATTGAATTGACAGCGGATGCCGAGGTCTATCAGCCCGGTCAAAGCGCCAG
>JAXHUA010000020.1:0-11501 GCA_034189695.1 Chloroflexota bacterium
CCTCTCCTTCATCACCTCGGTATACTCTGTCAAGCTCGCTCTACTCATGCCTCTCATTGGGTAACACCTTTTTTGAGGCAACGATACCCCACTCGGTAACATTTATTATGAGGCAATTCGGGGCGTTGCCTTGAAGCAAGGTCTGGTATAGAATCTCAAGCTGATGAGTACTCTCCTCGCGAAGACCATCCAGCGAGTACCTCCCAAGGCCGTCTACGGCATACTGATGCTCCTCATCTTCGGCATTGCGCTTTCGTTGCGGCTATGCCCTCCATACGACAGTGTCTTCGGCGGAGACTGGGTCCGATTCGGCATGACCGACTCCTGGTATCACATCCGGCTGGCGGAGAACCTGGCGCAGCATTTCCCCCAGCGTATCGGGTTTGACCCCTTCACCTGGTATCCATTCGGGCAGGGTGTCTACTTCGCCCCTTTCTTTGACCTGCTTCTTGGATTAGTCATATGGGTCGCTGGCCTGGGAACGCCAACCCAACACACCGTGGAGGTGGTGGCGGCCTACTTCCCCGCCGTTCTCGGCGCCCTGGCCACGGTGCCGGTGTACTTCGTGGGAAAGACGCTCTTCAATAGAACCGTCGGGCTTCTGTCGGCCGGACTCATCGCTATCCTACCCGGGGAGTTCCTTCTTCGCTCCGTGCTCGGAGTCACCGACCACCACATGGCGGAGGTCCTGTTCAGCACCCTCGTAGTGCTGTTCCTGCTGTTAGCCATGAAGGCCGCGAGAGAGCAGGGTACACGCTTCGAACACGTGTGGCGCAGGGAATGGAGAAGCCTGGCGAAGCCTTTGGCCTACAGCGTTCTCGCCGGCATTTGCCTGGGACTCTACTTCGCGTCGTGGGTAGGCGCCGTCCTCTTCCTGGTGGCCATCCTCGTCTTCGCGGTAGTCCAGTACGCGATCGACCACGTGAGTGGGAAGTCGACCGACTACCTGTGTATTGTCGGCGCACCCTGCGTCATCGTGGCGCTGATAGTGGTCCTCCCATTCCGGAACTTGATAACCGAAGCCGTCTTCCAGATTCCTTCGCTGCTTCTCGGTGTGCTCGTGTTCGCCGTGCTGAGCGGCCTCTCGAAGCTTATGGTCGCCAGGAGAATCAGGCCCGGGTACTACCCGCTGGCACTGGCCGTCGCCGGGCTGGCTGGACTGGGAGTCTTCTACGCAGTCGCCCCAGACCTTCTCACCACTATGGCAAGCCGGTTCGGCATATTCGTGCCCGAAATAGAGGTCCGCACCATTGCTGAGGCGAATCCACTCCTGTCGACCTTCGGGGAGTTCTCGCTTGAGCTTCCCTGGAGCTACTTCACCACCGGCTTCTTCATCGCGTTTGTATCACTCCTCCTCATAGCCTATGCCGCGGTGAAGGAGAGAAACGCTGGCAAGACCCTCCTCGTCATCTGGAGCCTGGCAATGCTGGCCGCCACGCTGGGCCAGAGACGCTTCGCATACTACTACGCAGTGAACGTGGCTCTCCTCGCCGGATACCTGGCGTGGAGAGTGCCGGCCTGGACCCAGACCGTACTGGGCTGGATCGGCCTGAGGGAGAAGGCCGCGCCTCGGAAACCCATCGCTGAGGTGCGGAAGAAGAAGGCGAAAGGCAGCAAGAAGAAGAGAGCCCGGCAGGCGCAGCCCAGCGGCTCCTTCGCCGCAAGATACCTGAAGCCGCGCTACGTCTCCGTTGTGCTGGGAGGCCTGATGGTGTTCTTCGGAGTGTTCTACCCCAACATCGGCCTTGCCATCGCCACCGCGGAGAGTGTCACGGGCCCCAACGAAGCCTGGCACGACTCTCTTCTCTGGATGAGGGACAACACGCCTGACCCGTTTCAAGACCCTGGATTCTACTATGAACTGTACCAGAGCCCTCCAGCCGGCGAGAGCTACGACTACCCCGAGTCGGCCTACGGCATCATGTGCTGGTGGGACTACGGGCACTGGATAACGCAGATGGCACACCGTATTCCATGCGCCAACCCCCACCAGTTGGGCGCTCCGGACGCAGCGCTCTTCTTTATCGCCCAGGACGAGCAGTCAGGGAACGAGGTCATGGACAGGCTGGGCTGCAGGTATGTCATCATCGACTTCGAGCAGTCGGTGCCCAAGTTCAATGCCATGCTGCCCTGGGCCGGGGAGACCTCATCGCTCTACTTCGAGGAGTTCTACCGCACCACGACGGGCGGACGACTTGAACCCGCACTTCTTTTCTATCCCGAGTACTATCGCTCCATGTGTTCCCGCCTGTACAACTTCGGCGGCCAGGAGGTAGTCCCCGACAACTCGACGTACGTGGTTCGTTTCGAATTCAATACGGACAGCAGCGGAAGACGGTTCAAAGAGATCACCGACTTCAAGACCTTCGCCACCTATCAGGAGGCAGAGGACTTCGTGGGGACCCAATCCTACTCGGGCTACAGGATCGTCGGTACGAACCCATACGTCAGCCCGGTGCCGCTCGAGGCCCTCGAGCACTACAAGGTAGTCTATGAGTCCGAGTTGATAGAATGGGCTCCGGGAGACACGACGCTGCCCTACGTCAGGATTCTCGAGTATGCTCCCTGAGTTGTGATGGGGCCCTCACGGTCACTCTGAGCAACCCAGCCGCGCGTTGCCAACCAGTAGGGCAAGTTACAGTGACGCTATGCACGTTCGGCTCGAAACGGTGACCTGGAGGCATGCATGAACAGGATCGGGGTTGTCGGTACCGGTTTCATAGCCAAGGGGTTCGTTATGGCGCTGGACGCGCACAGGGACCTGGTGCCTTCCAAGGTGCTCACCCGGACCAGCATCGACAAAAGAACCGACTTCCCCAGACAAGACCTGCTGACAAACTCAGTCGATGAGCTGATCGATAACTCGGACTTGGTGTTTGAGTGCAGCGGAGACGTAACCTATGCCACCGACGTCGTCGACAGAGCTATGGCAGCGGGTCGCCCCATAGTGACAATGGACGCCGACCTCCAGGTGACGACCGGCTCCTACTTCGCGAGAAGGGGCTACATCACCGAAGCCGAGGGTGACCAGCCGGGCTGCCTTGCCGCGCTGAAGGAAGATGTGGTGCGCATGGGATTCAAGCCCATCGTCTATGGCAACATCAAGGGATTTCTGAATCACAATCCCACTGAGGATGAAATGCTATTCTGGGCGAAGAAACAGAACCTGAGCCTCCAGATGACCACTTCGTTCACCGACGGAACGAAGGTCCAGATCGAACAGGCGCTGGTGGCCAATGGCCTGGGGGCAGGCATAGCAGCGCCGGGCCTCCTGGGGATTCCATCCGAAGACGTCGCTACAGGCGCCGCAGCCCTGGCCGCCCAAGCCGAAAGGACAGACGGCCCCATAAGCGACTACATCCTCTCTGCGGAATCGCCTCCCGGGGTTTTCATTGTTGCCGAACACGACGAGCGCCAGAGGGCCTACCTGGTGAACTTCAAGCTGGGCGAAGGTCCCTATTACGTGCTGCTTCGCAGCTTCCACCTGTGCCACCTGGAGGTCGCCAAGACACTGGAGAGAGTACTCGACGGAAAGGGAGTGCTCTTGAACAACAGCACCAGCCCTTCCATCAGCGTGGCCGCCATCGCGAAGAGACGCCTTGTGCCGGGACAGACCATCGAGAGGGGCATTGGCAGTTTCGACGTGAGAGGCGTCGCGGTGAACATCGCAGACCGCCCAGACCACGTGCCCATTGGCCTGCTTGCCGACGCCGTCGTGCTCAGGCACATGGAGCCGGGCCAGCAGGTCACCTTCGACGATGTTGAGATTCCCGATACCCTCGCGTTCCGGGCGTGGCGCGAGGTGTCAAAGCGCCCGCGCCCGACATCGGACCGGTGACCCCGAGGGCGCGGGAAGCCGAGGCCCGGCTCACATCAGGCCCGCTTCCCCAGGCCGCTCAGAATGAACCTTCCCAGGTCCAGGGCGAATCCGGCCAGCATCCGTCGGTCTCGGACCTTGGTGAAATAAAGCACAGCCCACCGCCACAACAGGCGTGGGAACATAAGCAACTGGAATATGTACACCGGCGATGAGAAGTTGCGTTTGACGAAGTAGTAATAGCTGGCCGGACTGGCGTAGGTCACGTGGGCTTTCTTGGCGGAGGCCCCGACCTTGTGCCACACCCTGGAGGTAGGAACGTAGACGGTCCTGTAGCCACGTTTCCTGGCCCTCAGACAGTAGTCGATATCCTCGTGCCCAAAGAAGTACCACGGGTCAAGAAGGCCCACTTCATCAACCAGGCAACTCCTGAACATCAGCACCGCGCCGCTGACCCAATCGACCTCCGTCTTCGGCGAGTACTCCGGCGAGTCATTCATGTTCTCCTCTAGCAGCCGGTGAACCTCCACCAGCCACCATCGTATCCTGCCACCCGCCGACCATATGACATCCTTTCTGCCATCGAATTCGTAGTAGTAGATCTTCGGACCTACGAGTCCCGCCTGCCTGTCCCCCTCCGCCACCCTCACCAGGTGGTCCAGAAAATCCGGAGCGACGACGATGTCGTTGTTCATAATGACAAGATAGTCTGGTTGAGGCGGCTCCATGGCACGCAGTATCCCCACGTTGAATCCCTCGCCACACCCCAGGTTCCTGTCATTCTGAACAAGCTGTATGAAGTCTCCGAACTCAGCCTTGAGGACCACGGAGTCGTCACCGTCCGAACCGTTGTCCACTACGACAACTTCGTAGTTACGATAGTCTATCCTTTGCAGCGACTTCAGACACTCCCGTGTATCCTCCAGCCCATTCCAATTGAGGATAATGATACTGACTGTAGGGTGCTCCGCCTTCGATCCTGTCACGGGTGACGCCTTCCTGCCTCCTCCCCGGATGATTGGAGCGCCTGGTGCAGACTCAAGGGCAGAATCTCTCCACCAGGCAGTACAAGGCCGACCGCTGTGGCTGATGCCAGTCGCACACGATGAAGCATATCCAGACCGCAGCGCAACTCCGTCCGGACGACCTGAGACTGGAGCTACGCTTGTCTGCCGCTATCGAATAATAGTATACTATGCCGCCACGTTCAAACCTGGTGCCGTCACTCGGCGCTCAACCGGGTCGTTGCCACGTCGGACACTTTGTCCATCGGGGGGATCACCAGATGATGATTGAGCATGCTCTGGAGGGTGTCAGGACCCACCACCTTAGTCTGTTTGCCGATGAGAGAGGTTTCTTCGCTGAAGCATTGCGGCAGGACTGGCAGACCTTCATTGATGAGTGGATAGCGCAAGTCAATCTCAGCCACAGCTATCCCAATGTGGTCAGGGCCTGGCATCGCCATGTCCGAGGACAGGTCGACTACTTCCTCGTCCTTAGGGGAGCGATGAAGGTATGTGCCTACGACGAAGCGAGCCGAGTGCTGGTCGAGGTGATAGCGAGCGAGCACAAGCCCGTTCTCGTCAGGGTGCCAGGCCACTACTACCATGGGACCAAGACCGTCAGCAGCGAGCCCAGCCTGTCCGTCTACTTCGTGACAAGGCTATACGACCATGAGAACCCCGATGAGGAACGCATTCCCTGGAATGACCGACGCATAGTCCCGGTCAATATCAACGGGAACAGGAATGACCCCAGAGTGAACCAACCCTGGGACTGGTTGCTCCCGCCCCACAAGTGACGATGGACGAACCGATGGCCAACAGAGTGCTGGTGACCGGGGGTTGTGGCTACATTGGAGCTGTACTCGTCCCCATGCTGCTGGAGCGTGGGTATCAGGTGCGCGTCTTCGACAAGCTCTACTTCGGCGACGATTCCCTCGCAGACGTACGCAATAGAATCGAGATGGTAGCGGGCGACGTGAGGAAGCTCGACCCCGCTGTACTGGACGGGATAGACGCCGTCATACACCTGGGTTCATTGAGCAACGACCCGACGGCCGATTTCGACCCGGAAGCCACCCATTCCATCAACTATGTTGGGACGATCACCCTGGCCAGAGCTTGCCGGGAGCGCGGCATTGGCCGCTTCACCTTTGCATCAACATGCGCTGTGTACGGCTTCTCCCTCGATGAACTGGTCGACGAGACATTCCCGGCGAACCCACAGAGCCACTACGCCAAGTCCAAACGCGACGTGGAATTGGAACTGCAAAGTATGGCTGACGACGGGTTCTGTCCGGTGAGCCTGCGCCAGGCCACTGTCTTCGGTTATTCACCGAGGATGCGTTGGGACACAGTCGTCAACGCATTCGTTATGCACAGCTTCAGGTCGGACAAGCTGGAGGTATGGTACGGCGGTGATGTATGGCGTCCCATGGTCCACGTAAGAGACACCGCCGAGGCGCATATTCGATGCCTTGAAGCCGAGACAGACAAGGTCCGGGGCGAGATATTCAACGTCGTCCACGGCAACTACCGCATTCTGGAACTGGCGCACCACGTGCGAAAGGCGCTGGGCAATATGGGAATCGAAGTTGGCCTCGACGTCAATCGCGACCAGGTCGACACCAGGAACTACAAGACCAGTGGCGACAAGATGACGAGGGTTCTCGGTTTCACGCCCTCAACCTCGATAGTGGACGGTGTGAAAGAGATCGCTGAGGTGCTGCGCGACGGGCACTGCCGGGACTTCGACCATCCTATCTACTACAACATGCGGTGGATGAAGTTGCTGGTGGACATCGAGGACAGACTGAAGCGAACAGGGAGCATTCTCTAGACGGGTGCCAGGCTTCCCTGCCGGTCATCTTTGGAGGACAGAGGTTCATACGCGACAACTGAAGGCGGCGGTCGCCGGCTGCGGTGGCATCGCACAGCTCCACATTTCATGCATTCGGCGAAACAAGCACGCCGATGTAGTAGCGGTGTGCGATGTGAATGAGGAGCGAGCCCGGGCAACGGCGAGCGCATTCAGCATCAGGAATCACTACCCCGACCTTCGTCAACTGCTACAGACAGAACAGGTCGACGTAGTGCACATCACCACCCCACCGCAGAGCCACCTGGCTCTATCCATCGCGGCAATTGACGCCGGCTGTAACCTCCTGGTCGAGAAGCCAATGGCCTTGAACCCCGACGAGGCCGACAGGATGATAGAGGCCGCCAGAGCCAGGAAGGTGAGAATGGGCGTCGTCCATGACCAGCTGTTCCTGCCCGTGGTGCTGAGGGCAAGAGCCCTTGTCGACCAGGGGTCAATCGGTGAGCCGCTCTGGGTACACCTGACCGTTTCCGATCCAGAGAACAGTCCCTTGGTGTTGGACAGGGAGCACTGGTGCCACGCGCTGCCCGGCGGCATATTTGGCGAGATGCTTCCTCACCCCCTCTATCTGGCCAGAGCCTTCATGGGCACGCTCAAGACCTCGGCGGTGCACTGCCAGAAGCTCGGCAAACGCGACTGGATGCGTTGTGACGAACTGAGAGTAATACTCGAAGGGCACCGCAGCGTCGCTACAATCACGGCATCGGTGAACGGACCAAGTGACATAAGGACAATAGACATCGCGGGCACGGAAGCCTGTCTGCACGTCGACATTTCAAGCGGCGTGCTCACCAGGTACACTGCGACGCAGCGAGACCGGCTCTCGCAAGGACAGGAGAACCTCAGGACCGGTTTCAAGTGGCTAACGGGGACAGGTTCAGCCGCACTCCGCATACTCGCGGGACGCCACCACACCGGACATCGGGCTCTCATCGAAAGGTTCGTCGAGAGCATGGTCAGCGGCACCGACCTGCCGGTTGAAGCAGAAGAGGGCAGGGAAGTAGTAGGATTGCAGGACGCAGTGACCTCTCGAATGGGGCTATAGACCCCGAACGCACAGGAAATGGTTCGGAGTGATGGCGGAAGCCATTGGCTGCGCGCCTGCGGTCAGCGTATCTTCACCAGCTCAATGGCTGTACCGACAGCCTCCTCTCGGGCTCTGTCGTACACCAGGCTGGCGGTAGCCAGGTCCTCAATAGCTATGCCTGTGGAATCGAAGACCGTTATCTGGCCGTCGGTCTGCCGCCCCGCCTTGTCCCCATTCACCACTTCCGACAACGTTGCGTGGACCTGCTCCAGCTTGAACAGGCCATTGCTCAGAGGCACATTTATCTCGCCGGCCGCGGCAGCCTGTCTCAGGTCATCCACGACGACCAGTGCGTCGACCAGCAAGCGTGGGTCCAGTTCCTGCTTCCCCTCGGCATCGGCTCCGACCGCGTTGATGTGCGCTCCGCTCTTGACCCATTCCCGGCGCACGAGGGGCTCTTTCGCTGTCGTGAGTGTGCACACTATGTCCGACGACAGCACCTCTTCGAGGGTACACACCACCAGACACCGGTCGGGATATGTCTCGACGAAGCTCTCGGCGGCCCCAGCCCGTACGTCATAGGCTCTGACAATCTCGAAGTCGAACAGCTCGGCGTGTGCAAGCAACTGAGTGTGCGCCTGCCGGCCCGTGCCCAGAAGACCGAGTGTACGTGAGCCTCTTCGAGCCAGGTACTTGGACGCGATTGCAGCAGTTGCCCCGGTGCGGTAGGCGGTTATCGCCGTGGCGTCCATCAAGGCCAGAGGGTATCCTGTCTCGGCATCGCTGTAGACGAGGACGCCCATCACGGTAGGGAGGTTCCTGTCACGGTTACCAGGGTGCACGTTGACCCACTTGATGCTCGCCACCCGACCCATGCTCGCGGGCATTGCGCGGAAGTCACCCTTCTCCACCTTCAGGTAGGACTTCGGCGGCATCTCCACCCCGGGCTTGCCATAGGCTCTGAAAGCGCTTTCAACCACACGTATAACGTCCGACATGCACAGCAGACCGCTCACATCCTCAGCGGTCAGTATCAGCGTCTTCGGGACCTCGACATTGCCCATCTATCGCTCCTCCTGCAATCGGGGAGTATCGCCGGACAGAGAAACCTCGTCCATCACAATCGCCTCTCGCTCGTTGTCATCTAGACGCCCTCAAAGAACTTGCGAGGTCCATTGACACACAGACCGCTCAGCACGGACTCGGAAACACCCATTTCCCGGAGCCAGGGGAAGACCTCTTTCTTCAGGTAGAGGTACCCATGTGGGTTGAGTCTCATGCGCTCTTCCTCGCCTATCTCGGCATTGTCCGCCTGCACACGCACCAGAAGACAGTCATGCGATGGCAGGAGCCGGTCGATGTACCCGGCGTCTATGAGTTCCTTCATAGTCCTGGTCCGCGCCATCGGGCTGACGTTTCGACCCGGGTAACGATCGAGCCCGAGGGAGCAGCCTTGCTCCAGGAGCCACACCAGGTACTCGACGTCGGTGGTATCGTTGGAGTGGTCCACCTTGACCCTCCTCAGGTCCACACCTTCCTCCTTCAGAATGGCCAGCTGTTGCTGGGCCACGCGGCCTGGCGCATACGAGTGGAGCATAATGGGCATACCCGTCTCAAGGTGTGCTCGAGCCACGCCACGGAGTACGATCGCCTCCGCCGCAGTCACACCCATGATGTCACTGGCGGCTTTCAGGATCCCGGCCTTGATGTTGGTCCCGCATATGCCTTCCCGGATTTCACGGACGAACAACTGGGCGAACTGGTCCGCCGAGATACCCTCGAAGAAACGAGGTATATCGAACCACCAACCCGTACACGCGATGATGTTCACTCCGGAGAGACGTGAAGCCTCAGCCAGCAACCTGACATCCCGACCCAGGTCGACGGTGGTGGCGTCCACCACGGTGTCCACCCCACCCTCCTTCGCCTTCTTGAGACCGTCAACGATGCGGTCCATGAAGCCCGCGCCCAGAAGCTCCGGGTAGTCTTGAGTGATGCCGGCGAACCCACAAACGAGGTGCTCATGCATCAGCGTGAAGCCCAGCTCGGCAGTGTCCAGAGGTCCAAGAACAGAGTTCACCGTGGGCATGTGATCGTTTCCCTCCTTTCAACCCGCAGAACACGGCAATAGACAGAGAGTCGTGGGAGGCAAGACACCCAACGGCCCCATACCCACGACCCCCGTAGTCTCATCGCCGGCTCCACGCAAGCACCCCAATCATATCTTCTCAACGCGGTAGACGCAACGGACGGAAGCGGAGCCACGTCGGCACGACCGATAACCGCCACCCGTCGCGCCGCGACCGCATTTGCCGTCGAGTGCAGCTTGTGCTATCTTAGCGTGAGGCTCGCGCTGTTCTGCCCTCAGACGCGAGAAGACCAGACACGGTCTCCACATCAAGAGACGGAGCGATAATGATAGTCGTCGGTGAGAAGATCAACACCAGCCGCAAGGATGTCGAAGAAGCCGTCAGGAAACAGGACGCTGCCTACATAGCCGGGGTAGCCCGCCAACAGGCCGAAGCTGGAGCCCACTACATAGACGTCAACGCCGGGACCTTTGTGGACCGCGAGACCGAATGCCTCTGCTGGTTGGTGGAGACAGTGCAGAGCGAGGTGGACCTTCCTCTCTGCCTCGATAGCCCCAATCCAAGAGCGCTGTCCGAGGCGATGAGACGCCACAAAGGCGTGCCAATGATAAACTCCATCTCACTCGAACGTGAACGTTTCGACGCCCTTCTGCCTGTAGTCACGTCGCAGCCGTGCCGGGTCGTCGCCCTCTGCATGGCCCAGACGTCGATGCCCACCACCACCGACGAGAGGCTCCAGGTCGGTTCAGAACTCGTCGAGAGACTGACCGGGGCAGGTGTTCCGTTGGAGAACATATACGTCGACCCACTCATACAGCCCGTCTCGGTCGACGTGAGCATGGGAGTCGCGGCACTGGGAGCCATCAGCAGAATGATGAGCGATTTCCCAGGCGTGAACACCATTTGCGGCCTGTCAAACGTGTCCTTCGGCCTTCCAGAGCGTCGATGGCTCAACCGCAGTTTCCTGGCCCTCTGCATGTCGCACGGTCTATCGGCAGCCATCCTCGATCCTACAGACTGGGGGCTCATGGCGACACTGCTCTCGGTCGAGTTGCTGCTCGGCAGGGATGAGTACTGTGAAAGGTTCATTGACGCCTATCAGAGTGGCCGTTTCTCAGACTCATGAATCGCGGGACACAGGCCAGGGACAACTCAAGGGGGTTAGCATGAGCGAATTCAAGGAAATAGCGGAAGCCGTGATGAAAGGAGATGGCAAGACGGCGGTTGCTGAGACGCAACGCGCCATCGATGCCGGAAGCGATGTCCAGAGCATCATCGACTCGGGGCTGATCGCCGCCATGGACGAAGTGGGGGAGAGGTTCTCCAAGGGACTGATATTCGTCCCACAGATGCTTCGGTCCGCCAAGACTATGCAGGAGTGTATGAAGCTCCTTGAGCCGCTTTTCAAGGAGGGCGATGTGACCTCCAAGGGGAAAGTGCTCATCGGGACGGTGAAGGGTGACCTGCATGACATCGGCAAGAACCTCGTGGCGATGATGATGGGTGGCGCGGGCTTCACCATCACCGACCTCGGAGTGGACGTGCCAGCGGAGAAGTTCGTACAGAAGGTCGAAGAGATCGAGCCAGCCATCCTGGCCATGTCCGCCCTGCTCTCCACCACCATGCCAGCAATGGAGCACACAATCAAAGCCCTTGAGGAGGCCGGGGTAAGGGACAAGGTCAAGGT
>JAXHUA010000021.1:0-5804 GCA_034189695.1 Chloroflexota bacterium
AGCCTCTTGTCCTCACCTCTTCATCAGCCCTGTCGATCGCGTCCACAACCTTGCCCTCTTCGCCATCCATGCCTTCCTTCTCTCGGTCGTACTTGGCGCTAAGGTGATTGATGAGAGGTCTTGCGACCTCACACATCTTGTTGACCAAGTGGTGGTACATCGGACTCCCCTCGTCGAACCCGTTCTTCGCAGTGTTTATTGGCAGCTTCGAAGGGTCGTTACATGTCACGAACACAATCCCAACGAACTGGTGGTAAATCGGATGGTGCTTCGGGAGAAACCCGGGCTCCCCCCTCCAGCCAGTCGCCGGGCTCGTGTCGTCCGCGATAACCAACCGCCTGTTCATGAAGACGTTCCACCCCTGCCGACCCCGCTTCCTCTCCGCGCGCCCTTGCTCGCTGGCGAAGTCTATGAAGATATTATGTCAATTTCTGCCCCATCGTATTTGTCTGCTACCCTCACAGGCATGTAGTCAGCACCCGCCTTCACCGTTAGCTCGAACCCCGTTTGCTCCTCATCGTTCAGGAAGAACCCGATCTGCCCGTCCTGAATGAACAATGAGTAGTATATCTTGACCGTCTCCTTCAGCCTTCTCTCGAACTCGGGAGTGAAGGTCTCCTTCGCCGCGCGGGTCAGTTTGCTCACTTCTATGCTTGTATATGGCAGTCCCCCGCCGCCGAGCCTTGAAGGCGAAGACTCCGTCAAGGGTACCTCCCAGTTATCAGGCTCAGAAAGCCATTGGTCGACATCTATCTTGAGCCTACAGTAGTCCCGGCCGTCATCTGTCTCCACGACGATCAAACGTCCCAGCTTGAACACTGACCGTTTCAGCCCTATACCATAGACCCCGATTGTTGGGCCGCTGGATGTCGGGTCGCTCGACCCAAGCCTGAAGACCTCGCTCATGAACCGTACCTTCGGTATGCCCCCACAGTTGTCAACTAGGCGGAGGCCGTCCTGACCGTAGTCCAACCTTATCTCCCTCCTCTCCGCTATACCGTTCTTCGTGTAGGAGTCTACAGCATTGTCGAGGAGATCGAGAATGCAGTCGTGAACCGATATGTCCCTTGTCAACACGTCAATGAACAGTTCTTTCGTGGGCCTAAGGCTCACAGTCTCGCCCATGACGCATATCCCCCTTCCGTCTTCGGTCCTCTCCTGCCGACGCCTGCAGTTGCACGCCCGCAAGAAAGCATGCAAGGCAATGACATCGCGTTGGGGCCAGCCGAGGTCTCAGGTGAGCTTGATTTCTTGCTTCCGCTTGTTCCCCTTGTCGGATTCTGATTGTGCCGTATCCTCTTGTGAGAGTCAACACCAGATCGTTCGACCGTTCAAGCCGATGTGCTGCCCCCACAGCTCCAAGATGAACATTGCTGTGCCCCTTGCCTGCCACCCAGAATGCGCGCGCAGCGAACTGGGGTGGCCGCTGGACCGCGGCAAGAGACTATCAATCGGAGAAAGGAGCGCAATCTCCCACGCTCACAAGTAACCACGCCACCCCCGAGTCTCGCTAGCGGCCCCGCGGCTCCAGCAGGGCGAAACCGGTCTCGGCGTCCATGATGCGCGCCACGGGCGCATCCGCAATCTCGTAGATGAGCGCCTCGCCGACGACCCACGTGGTGACGCCGTAGCGCAGGCACCCCGTCATGCTCCTGCCGGAACGGCCCAGCGAAGCGTGCATGTGCAGCCCGGGCTTCCCATCCTCGCCCGGCGCGAGCACGCCTACACCCACCACCTCCTGCGCACCGTCCACCGGCAGCAGCATCGGCTCCGGCGGCCGCTCCTCCGAGCGCCGCGGCCCCACCACGACCTCCCCTCCGCCTATACCTCCCACCAGCACCACATGCCCGACCGATACGCCGTTCTCGGCGGCGAACTGCTCAATGCAGTCAGGTACCACGTCCCCGTCCTCAAGCCGCAGGACGAACACGCGGCCGAGCCGTCCTTCACATGCCTTCATCAGCTGTCTCCTTCATCGTTCGCACGGTAGCCCGTCCCCCGGACAACCCCACCCGATTGTAGTCCCCCGCGAACGGCAACGGCAAGGCGCTGCTCAAGACCCCAGAACAAGCATCCAGCCCGCAGCGGACGGCCTCACTGCGCTCGTGAAGATGCTATAATGGCAACCAGCTTGGTCAAATGTAGGAAGGAGGGGTCGAATATGAGTGCATGCGAGACGGCCACAAGCAGGCGCTCCATCAGGCACTTCCAGGACAGGCCGGTCCCGCGCGAGCTCCTGGAGAAGTGCGTCAACGCCGCCAGGCTGGCCCCCACCGGCGCCAATTTGCAGCCGCTGGAGTTCGTTATAGTCGACGACCCTGACCTCGTGTCCCGCATCTTCCCCACCATAAAATGGGCGGTGTACATCCGGCCGGCGCACGACCCCCCGCCAGGCAACGAGCCCAGGGCCTACATCCTCATCCTGAAGAGGAAGGACCTCACCCCGGCTTGGGTGCTGTGCGACGTCGGCGCGGCGATGCAGAGCATCATCCTCGTCGCCCTCGACGAAGGTGTCGGTTCCTGTGCTCTGCTCAGCGTCGACTTCGACAGCGTGAGGAGCATCCTCAACGTTCCCGACGAGTACGATACGTCACTGCTGATCGCGCTCGGCTATCCCAACGAGAGCCCGGTTGAGGCGCCCTTCGAGGGCTCGGCGAAGTACTGGAAGGACGAGAACGGCGTGCTCCACGTACCCAAGAAGAGCCTTGACGCCGTCCTGCACTGGAATGCCTTCTAGCCGGCCACCGCAGGCGACGGGCTGGCCCAGCGACATGTGAGGGAAGCTATGGCCACATCATCGATGACGGATTTCATCCAGGACGTTGCCCGCCGCGCCGGCGAGCGGCTCCTGTCGCACTTCGGCCAGGACAGGCAACTGCTCAAGCTGCGCTCCACGGTCAAGGACGCGGTGACCACGTACGACAAGCTCATCGACCACCTCATCATCCAGGACATCGCCGAGCACTACCCCAGCCACAGCCTGCTCACCGAGGAGAGCGGGCATCTGGAAGGCGACCCCGACTGGCTGTGGATTGTGGACTCGCTCGACGGTACCAGTGGCTTCGCCAACTCCAACCCGCTGTTCTGCGTCTGCATCGCCCTGATGCACAGGGGCGAGGTGGTTCTAGGCACGGTGTATGCCCCCGCGATTGGCGAACTCTACTTCGCGGAGAAGGGAAACGGGGCCTACCTTAATCAGCAAAGGATTCGCGTCTCGGAGACACTGGGGCTCGCCGACAGCTACCTGTTCTACTGCGAGGGTGGAGAGAAGGACAGGTCGAAGACCGGCGCTCTGCTGAGCAGCGTCTACCCCGAAGTGATGGACATACGCAAGCTCGGCGCCGCCGGTCTGGAGACCGCATGGGTGGCCGCCGGCAAGGGCGACGCCTACTACACTACCAGCATTGAACCGTGGGACGTGGCTCCAGGCGTACTACTGGTGCAGGAGGCGGGCGGCGTGGTCACCGATTTCCACGGCGGCCCCTGGAAGGCGGAGACCAGCGACCTGGTATTCTCCAACGGGCGGGTGCACTCCGCCCTACTGGACCTGCTGCGGTAACACCACCGCCGCTGCGGGGAGCCTGACCGACAGCACGGAGCGATGATGACAGAGAGTGTGCTCGTGGCATGGAGCGGCGGCAAGGACAGCGCGATGGCCCTGTACCGTGTCCAGCGCGACCCGCGCTTCCAGGTCCTGGGCCTGCTGACCACAGTCACCGCTGACTACGACAGGGTGACCATGCACGGCGTCCGCCGCACCCTCCTGGAGCAGCAGGCGCGGCACCTGCGCCTGCCCCTGCATCAGGTGACAATCTCCAGGGATGCGTCCAACGACGAGTACGAAGCCGCCATGGAGGCGGCAATGGCCCGGTTCCACAAGCGCGGCGTCACCTCCGTCGTCTTCGGCGACATCCATCTTGAGGACGTCAGAAGGTACCGTGAGGAGAACCTGGCGAGGGCAGGCATGAAGGCCGTTTTTCCGATATGGGGAGAGGAGACGCAGGCCCTCGTCCGGTCCTTCATCGAGCTGGGGTTCAGGGCCATCGTAACCTGCGTCGATTCGAAGGTGCTCGATGGAGCGTTCTGCGGGCGGGTCATCGACGACCGTTTCCTGTCGGAGCTTCCCACCGGCATCGACCCGTGCGGTGAGAACGGCGAGTACCACTCCTTCGTCTTTGACGGGCCGGTACTCGACAGCCCGGTGCCCTACACCCGGGGTGAGACGGTCATCAGGGACGCTCTCGTCTTTCTCGATTTGCTCACCGGCGAGGCCGGCCCGTAGGACATGAGACTACAAGCGCTTCGTGCCCGCGAACAGCCCGCGAGGTGGCGTCACAGCGATATCTCTTCTCGCTCCTCGCCACCCTCCCCCTTCATCACGAACACCCGCGCCACCTTGTTCTCCTTGACCTCGCTGACCAGAATGGTCAACGGGCCCTGCACTACCTGTTCCCCTTGCTTGGGGAGATGACCGAGCAGGTCGAGAACGAAGCCGCCCACCGTCTTGTAGTCCCCCTCCGGAATGCCTAACTGGAGCTGGTCATTGACCTCTTCAACGCGCATGCCGCCGTCGACCTTGTACAGATGCTCACCGATAACCTCGAACCCTGTCTCCGCCGCGGCCAGCTCCTCTCTGACTTCACCGACTATCTGCTCCACCACCTGCTCGATGGTCACCACGCCGGATGTCCCGCCATACTCGTTCAGTACCACCGCCAGTGAGTAGCCTTCAGCCTTCATATCCGCCAGCAGGTCACACACCGACTTGCTCCCGGGGACGAAGTACACCGGCCGGGACAGGTCGGTGACCACGCTCTCAGCGCCTATCGAGCCCCCCGACATGGCGGTGAGCACATCGCCTATCGACAGCACGCCTGTCACCTTGTCATAGCTGTCATCGTAGACCGGGTACCGCTGCGCGGGATGCTCGGCGTAGTTCTCCAGGAACTGCCCCAGCGTGACTCCGTTCTCCAGCCAGGCGGCTTCCGTCCGAGGGATCATCACCTCGCGCACGCGACGCTCCCCCAGACTGACCACACTGCGCAGTATCTCGGCTGACGCTTCATCTACAACACCGCTGTCCTCCCCCATCGAGATGATGGTCCCCAGCTCTTCCCTGCTTATGAGTTCCCCGGGTATGGTGCTCGAGTGGGCAAGGGGCGTGAACCAGCCGGCAATCCAGCTCAGCACCACCACGAAGGGATGGAGCGCTCTGGACATTATCTCAATCGGCCGCGCGTACAGCAGCGCGATTCGCTCCGGGTGTTGCGCCGCAATCGTCTTGGGGATTACCTTGGCGAAGATGAGCAGCAGTATGGCGATTGCCACGATGGCAACGGGAGTCCCGACGCCCTCACCCAGTAGGGCGACAATGAATATCGTCCCCAGAGCCACCACAATCGTCTCGGCGAAACTGATGCCGGTGAGCACCACCGAGAGGAACCTCGAAGGTTGCTCCATTATCCGCGCCACCCGGTCAGCGCCGCGCACACCCTCTTCCTGAAGGTGCTTCAGTCTGAATCTCTGAAGGTTGATGAAACCAATCTCTGCGCTGGCGAAGAACGCGCATATCGCCAGAAAGAGAATGGCCAGCAGCAGGTAGATGATCTCCAGCGTTCCCATCCTCTCACCCTCGACAAAAGAGTGTCGCCATTTTACATCCGTATGCGACAGACCACAAGGAACCGAATTGCCTCATAATAAATGTTACCGAGTGGGGTATCGTTGCCTCAAAAAGGGTGTTACCCAATGAGAGGCATGAGTAGAGGCAGCGTGACAGAGTATACCGAGGTGATGAAGGAGAG
>JAXHUA010000022.1:0-5835 GCA_034189695.1 Chloroflexota bacterium
CCGCCCACCAGCAGGCCCACGCTTGTGGTCTGCGTGACACCGCCGCCGGTCCCGGTGATGGCCACAGTGTACCACAGTCCGGGCAGGAGCGTCCCCACGTGGGTGTCGGTGAGCGTCAGAGAGTCGGCAAGCTTACCCGGGTGGAGTCGAGCGGCCGGGGGGCGGGACTGTTCACCATGAAGGAAAGGGTCAAACTGGTTGGCGGCGAATGCAAAGTCGAGTCCGACCTGGGGCGAGGCACCAGGGTCGTGGTGAGGGTCCCGGTGACCACGGATTCTGCCTATGAAGACAATAAGGGTACTCATAGCGGATGACCATACCCTTGTGCGCGACGGCATCCGTGCTTTGCTCGCGCTCGCCACGGACATAGACGTTGTCGGTGAGGCGGCCAACGGCAAGGAAGCGCTGGAGAAGGTCAGGGAGCTGCATCCAGACGTAGTGCTCATGGACCTCATGATGCCGGTGATGAGCGGGCTCGATGCAACGCGAAGGATCCGGCGCGACTACCCTGAGACCAGAGTACTGGCGCTCACTCAGTACGATGACAGCGACTATGTGATTCCGGTCATCGAGGCCGGTGCCCGAGGGTTCATCACCAAGATGGCAGCCTTCTCAGAGCTCGCATTCGCCATTCAGGCGGTATCGAAAGGGGATTCCTACCTCTCACCTACGGCGGCAGCGGCCCTGGTCGAGGAATGTCAACAGAAGACGGGCGAAGACGGCCGCAAGGACCCGTACGACCTGCTGACGGACAGGGAACGAGAGATCCTCAAGCTGGTGGTCGAGGGACACACCGCCCGTGAGGTGGCCGACATGCTCGTGGTGAGTCCCAAGACGGTGGAATGGTACAAGACCAGCCTGATGAACAAGCTGGGCATTCGTAACAAGACCGAACTCATCAAGTTCGCCATACGCAAGTCGCTGATAAGCCTCTAGCCATACAGCGCGACCTCGCGTCTGCCTCGCCCATCACTCCCCACCCGAGCCTTCCCTAAAGCGATACCCTGACTTTCACAGCGGCAATCCCGTTGATGTGCTCGCGCCGTGCCAGGGTGTTCCCCATAGACTGCTGGCGATCCCTCGGTAAGATACTGGAGTATGCCGACTAATTGCAGCCAAGGAGTGCCTCATGAGCTTGGATATGACCGAGGACAGAGGAAGCGCCTGGGTGAGACAGGCACGGAAACCCTCGCCTGACCACAGTCTCGTTCCCCCATGCCAGGCGGCGTGTCCCCTCCATATGGACATCCGAGAGTACGTCGATTTGCTGGCGCAAGGACGGACGATGGAGGCGCTGCACGTCATACGGGAAGGGAACCCATTCCCGGCTATCTGTGCCTACGTCTGCACCCATCCCTGCGAGGATGCCTGCCGGCGCGGTGAGGTGGACAAGCCAGTCGCCATCAGGGCCCTCAAGAGGTTCGCCGTCGACTTCGGTGGTGACCGCGTGACGCGAGTTGAAGCCAGGACGGACCAGGACGACAAGATAGCGGTGGTCGGCTCCGGGCCAGCCGGTCTGGCCTGCGCCTATTACCTCCGGAAGCTCGGCTATCCCGTCACTGTATTCGAGGCCCACTCGCAGCTGGGCGGCATGATGCGGGTAGGCATACCCCAGTATCGCCTGCCGCGGGACGTTCTGGACACAGAGGTCCACCGGCTCACCCAGATGGGAGTCGAGATAAGAACGAGCACCCGCGTGGTCTCGCTCGACCTGCTCTGTGAGATGGGCTACAAAGCAGTCTTCGTGACGATCGGTGCCCACCAGAGCTTGCGAATGGGAATAGAGGGAGAGGAAAGCCCGGGTGTCATAGACGGTGCCACATTTCTTCGAGAGGTCAACCTCGGGCTCCAGCCATCCCTGGGCGAGAGCGTTGCCGTCGTGGGGGGTGGGAATGTTGCCATCGATGCCGCCCGCACTGCGGTCCGGCTCGCCGCGAAACGGGTGACCGTACTGTACCGGCGCACCCGTGCCGAGATGCCGGCAAGCCCGGTCGAGGTACAGCAGGCTGAAGAGGAGGGGGTCAATTTCGAGTTCCTGGTAGCGCCAACCGCGGTCAAGAGGCGGAACGGGCTCATCAGCGTGACGTCCGTGAGGATGGAGCTGGGCGAGCCCGACGCGAGCGGCAGGCGCCGCCCAGTCCCGATCTCGGGCAGCGAGTTCCAGCGGGAGTACGATGCGTTGATAGCCGCCATCGGCCAGTCGCCGCAGACGCCGGAGGACTTCGGGCTGCGTGTCGGAAAGGGGAGCACCATTCAGGTCGACCCGCTCACCCTGACCACGAACCGGGCCGGTGTGTTCGCCGGCGGCGACGCGGTGACAGGTCCGGCCACAGTGACCGAGGCCCTGGCCACCGGGCGTCTGGCCGCATCGCGCATTGACGACTACCTGCATCACAGGTACCCGGCGGTCGTCTCGGAAGGGCGAGACAGCCCGCTCGGCGCGCTCCTGCCGGAGACGATAGAGGTCATCAAGAAGATGAGTAGGAGCGAGCCGCCCACGCTGCCAGCAGACGCGAGAACGAAGGACTTCGCGCAGCTCGAGCTGGTGTATGACTGGGAGGTCGCGACAAACGAGGCCAGGAGATGTCTCCGCTGCGGCATGGGGGCTGAGATTTTGTTCCAGGACAAGTGCGCCACCTGTCTCACCTGTGTGCGCGTGTGTCCCTACCACGTACCCTATGTGGATGCCAGTGGAACAATCCAGATACCAGCCGACCAGTGCCAGGCCTGCGGCATATGCGTCGCCGAGTGCCCCGCCAGGGCCATTGTGCTGCGGAAGCCGCACGACCGTAGACACATATCGGAGGAGCTGGACCATGTCCTGCGTTCAGCGGCCGAGACCAGGTCAAAGCCGACAATCGTCGGCTTCTGCTGCCAGTACGGTCTGTACGGCACGGGCGCCCTGGCCGGATTCTGGCGAGGAGCGAAGGCCGGCGTGTGGATAGTGCCTGTTCTCTGCGTTGCCAAGGTGGAGCCCGACCACATACTGCGAGCCTTCGAAGCGGGCGCCGAAGGGGTCTTTATCGCCGGCTGCGGGGAGCACTGCTCCAGGGAGAACACAGCCCAATGGGTTCAGCAGCGTGTCGAGAAGGTCAGAAGCACCCTGGAACAGATCGGCCTGGAGCCGGACCGCCTTCAGGCTTTCGTCTCGGGCGATGGAAACACCGACCTCGTCGGTGAACTCGACAGGTTCAGTGACCGAATAGGCACGCTCTACCTGACCTCGATGATATTGCAGGAGGTGGGAAGTTGATAGTGGCACAGGAGAAACCCCTGGAGGAGATCAGGAGAATCATCGAACCGTACGCGCAAGTGTTGATTCTCGGCTGTGGTACCTGCATGACTGTGTGCGGCGCGGGGGGCGAGCGGGAAGTATCATACCTGCACAACGCTCTACGCGTCGCCGAGGCCAGGAGCGGAAACGGCACTCATGCCTTCTCGGAGTACACCGTGAAGAGGCAGTGCGACACTGAGTTCCTCGACACCCTTGTCGACAGAGTCGCCGACGTGGACGCCATACTCTCGCTCGGCTGCGGCATTGGCGTGCAGGCGCTCGCTGAGCGGTTTGCCGACCTTCCGGTGCTGCCTGGGGTGAATACGTCCTTTATGGGCATGGCCAAGGAGCAGGGTGTGTGGGACGAACGCTGCGCCGCCTGCGGCGATTGCAGGCTGGCGGAGACGGCCGGAATCTGTCCCATTACCCGGTGCACCAAGGGGATACTCAACGGGCCCTGTGCCGGCACCAAGAACGGCAAGTGTGAGGCGAACAAGGACATGGACTGCGCCTGGGTGCTTATCTACCAGCGCCTGGAGCGGCTGGGGCAACTGGAACGGATGCGAAGGTACTACCCGCCACGCAACTTCCGGACCATAGCCCGACCAAAGCGAATCGTCAGCAAAGCCAGAATCGACGCAGGAGAGGACAATGCCTGATTCGTCATTCGAAGAGAGACTCCAGTCGGACAAGTTCCTGGTGACGACCGAGGTCGGCCCCCCCAAGGGCGCCGACGTCTCCGAGATGGTACACCATGTGGACCTGCTCAAGGACAGGGTTGACGCCATCAACGTCACCGACAACCAGAGCTCAGTGATGCGCTATCCGTCTCTGGGGGGCTGCCTCTATGTCAAGGAGCGGGGCGGCGAGCCGATCTTCCAGGTGACTTGCCGCGACCGCAACCGACTTGCACTCCAGGCTGACCTGCTGATGGCACACTCCCGAGGCATCAACAACGTGCTCTGCCTCACCGGGGACTGCGTTGATGTAGGGGATCACAAGGAGGCGAAGCCCGTGTTCGACCTGGACTCGGTGCAGTTGCTCAATGTGCTCAAGACGCTCGAGTCAGGGGTGGACATGGGAGGTAACGAACTCAAAGGCGCCCCCAGGTTCTGCGCCGGCGCTTCGGTCCACCCCGAAGCGGATATCATCGAGCCTCAACTCATCAAGTTCGACAAGAAGGTCGCCGCCGGGGCGCAGTTCTTCCAGACACAGGGAATCTTCGACCTGGCAAGCTTGCGACGCTTCATGCAGTACGCCTCCCGCCTCGACGTCAAGATACTGGCGGGAATTATCGTCATGGCGTCGGCAAGGATGGCGCGATACATGAACGCCAACGTCCCGGGAATAATGGTACCGCAGGAGATAATCGACGAACTGGCCACCGCCGAGAAGGGCAAAGGCCTTCAGAAAGGCATCGAGATCGCAGCGAGGTTCATCCAGGCGATTCACGAGGAGGACCTCTGCCACGGAGTACACATCATGGCGGTGGGCAACGAAGGGATTGTGCCCGAAATCCTCGAGAGAGCTGGACTTGTGGGCGTCAGTCCATGACGCGGTCCACGATGTGGACCAATACGGGTTTGAGCATGGAAGCTGGCAACCACGAAGGGAGGTGGGTGACGAGGACGATGGCTGGCAGGACAGGTGGATGGAATCACGTTGAAGGGGGTAAGAGACATGTCAACCAAGAAACGCGTACTGATAATAGACGACGAGCCTGAGTTCGTCGAAGCGTTCCGTATGACACTGGGAGCGAGACGCTACGAAGTCCTCACAGCTTCCAGCAAGCCGCAGGCCCAGGAAGCGATGAATGCTGAGCCGGATATCGTTGTCCTGGGCACCCTGGCCCCTGCGGGCCAGGCCTTCGCCGTACGCGAATGGCTGCGACAGCACCCGAGACACAAGGACGTGCCGATACTGGTGGTGGACGCGAGGTACGAAGACCGCTACGCCAAGGGCTGGAGACGATTCGAGGGGCTGCAACTCGATGTCGAAGACTACGTGACCAAACCGGTGGAGCCGGCCACGCTCGTGCCACGAATCCACGCTCTGCTACAGGAGGCGCTCAGGAGAATACGGGTGCTGGTGGCCGACGACCATACCATGGTGAGACACGGCATATGCGCGCTGCTGGCTCTTCAGAAGGACATGGAGGTTGTCGGCGAGGCAATCGACGGCCGCGAGGCATTGGAGAAGGTGCTCCAGTTCATGCCGGACGTGGCGCTGATGGACATACTCATGCCCACGATGAGCGGTCTGGAGGCAACGAAGCTCATAACGAGGGATCACCCGCAGACGAAGGTCCTCATGCTCACCCAGTATGACGAGGAAGAGAACATGCTCGTCGCCAAGCGAGCGGGAGCACACGGGTTCGTCCCCAAGCGGGCCGCCAGCTCGGACCTCGTATCGGGCATCAAGGCGGTGAATGGCGGGAAGTACTACCCGCAGTCCTTCGCAGACCTGGGTGCCAGCTAGAGGGTGGAGGTAATGGGCGGGGTGGGCCGGGTGGGGCCGTTGCGCACCCCAGCCCACCGCGTTCAGTGCAGGGCCAGCCGCGG
>JAXHUA010000023.1:0-5149 GCA_034189695.1 Chloroflexota bacterium
CCGTCAACTGGAAACACTATGGGCCATGGCTGAGCATGCCCAAGGAAAGGAGGCTTCGGTAACCTCATTTATGAGGCAACCAACCACCGTTCGGTAACACTTTCTATTGACGCAACACGGGGCGCGAGCCGGGCGGCGTACGCAGGGGATGCAGGCCTCTGGTGACATTGGGCGGCATCAGGCTAGAAGGTCGGCCCCTGCTTGAGGTAGGCGAAGGGCGCCGACCGGTTCACTTCGGCACACGTCCGCTGCCCGCTGGCGACCCGGATGGACAGGTCGAATATCTCTTGCGCGACCTCATCCATGGGCCTGTCTTCATCTGCGATCGGGCCCGCGTTCACATCCATGTCGTACGGCATATTCCGATAGGTGACCGAGTTGCTCGCTACCTTGACCACCGGCACGGCAGGGAAGCCGGCAACGGAGCCGCGGCCTGTGGTGAAGATGATGAGCTGTGCGCCGGCGGCGGCGAAGCCGGCCATGGAATCGATGTCGTACCCCGGAGTATCCATGACCACAAGGCCGCGCTTCGAGGGCTGGCAGGCGTAGTCGAGCACCTCGTTGATCGGACTGCTGCCCGCCTTGGTAATGCAGCCGAGCGATTTCTCCGTGATGGATGAGAGACCTCCATCGATGTTTCCCGGGGCTATCACCATGCCGGCAAGCTCGCCGAGAGAGGCACGCACGTGTCTCTCGCACGTGTTGACCAGTTGCTCAATCTGCTCACCCACCTCGGGGGTGGCACAGCGCCGCTTCAGCAGGTGCGCCGTTCCAATCATCTCGGTTGTCTCTCCGAGGATGACGGTCGCACCCTCGGCAACGAGACGGTCGGCGGCGGCGCCGACTGCGGGGTTGGCGGTGACGCCGGACAGGGCGTCCGACCCTCCACATTCGAGGCCGACAATGAGGTCGCTCACCGGCACCGGCGTGCGTTCGGCGACTGCCGATTGGGTGAGGAATCGCCCCGCGATTTCAATCCCCCTAGCGGTCGTCGCCGGGCTCCCGCCCGACTTCTGTATCTCCAGCACCTCCACCGGTTTGCCCTGCGCGGACGAGGCGAGGAACTCCGCCTTTAGCAGATCACAGCCCAGGCCAATGACGAGCACCGCGGCGACGTTGGGGTTGTTGACCATTCCGGTCAATGTGCGATGGCTCACTCCCAGGTCCTGGGGGCCGTAGCCGCATCCATACGCGTGGGTTATGGTAACGACATCGGGCAGCGCACGACCTATGGCCTCCACCACACCGTTGGCGCAACATACGGAGGACATCACCAGCACATGGTTTCGAACACCAGCCCTGCCACCTTCGCGCCTGAAGCCGAGGAATTCCATATCACGTCACCTCCACATCGCGTGTCGAGTAACCGCCTCATGGCGACACGATGACGCTGCCGCCACGGGTGAGCGGCGAACGGGGCTATTCCTTTAGATGGCCTGGCACAGGCTGGGTGTTGTGAACGTGCACCCATTGCCCGCGCTGTATGTCACAAGCAGCCCGAACGATGGGCTCCCCATAGCGCACGACGTCGTGGCCGCTGGCGATGGCCGCGAGCGCCACTTTGTGGCCGAGTTCGATGTCTTCAGCCGCCTGGCAAAACGGACCGCCACCGATCACGACGGTGTCACCTTTCGCTATGCGCTGCACCGCCACTGCTACGTTGTCGCTATCGTGAACCCTGAGCGCATTGCTTCTCACCGCTCCCTCCACCGTGGCCGGGGGCAAGTGACGTCGACCACCTTGCCTCTGCTTTGCCTCATCATAGAGCGCCTACCTTGCGGCGGGACCGCACGTTTTCGTTGTCTTGGACGGATACGCGCTGCGGCGCGACGTGCGCTTCCAGCGGGGTACCCAGCGAGGAACGAGCCTGCAGTACTCCTCGTACGGGGTCCCGAACTGCTTCCTCAAGTGTGGTTCCTCATAGTAGACGACGAAGAGGTGGAATAGCAACCAGACGAGCAGGCTGTAGCCCAGAAGCACCGGGGAGCCGAACAGTATACATTCACCGGCGAGTGCCAGGCAGACGCCCACGTACATCGGGTTCCTCACCAACCTGTAGAGACCCCGGGAAACCAGTATTCTGGGTGGGTCAACGGGGGCCGGGGTGCCGTGGCCCGACACGACGAAATCGCCTGCCGTCCAGACGTAGAAGACCGCGCCGAGGGCGAGCGGCAACGCCCCGATGAACCTGGCTGTCCCTATTTGGTGGGAGAGAGCCAGGCCCGAGTTGAGCAAGAGCCACGGTAACAGGGCCGTGACCGCACCGGGGGCGAGAATGGTGAATACCAGTGTGCCGAGAAGTGCCCTCATCGGCTGGCGCTCCACCTGGCGTGCGGTGTTGCGGCGCGTGGTCGGTGTTTGCGACGCTTCTCGACAGGCCATGGCGTCCCAGCGGCTCGCTCACGTCCCTTGAACGAGAGCGTTCTTCTCGGAGAACGGGAGGAGACGCCGGTAACGGCCGGCATGTGACAGACTTCCTGTCTGAGAGACTGATTCTGCTCCACGGGGCCTCCGTGCTATTGTAGCGCAGCCGGCAATGCCCGTCATAGCGCTGGCGATGAATGGCGCGGTAAGGGATGCTGGCTCGGACGTTTGGAGTGGGCGCCTGGTGGGGTCAAATGGGGCGCTGTCGCTTCTTGCAGGTCAGGTAGTCCTCGACTATCAGTTGACCGAGCTCTCGGGGGGACGTGAAGAAGACTCGACCGAGGTTGTGTCTGGCCAGCATCGACGCCAGTTGCCTGAGCTTGGGACTCTGGTCCAGCATAATCAGATTCAGAGTGATGCTCGCTTCGCGGTACAGGAGCGCCTCTTGCATGACACCGGCTGCGGCCTTGTCGAATCCGACGTACGTGCCGTGTTCGGTGTTTGGCTCCGCATCGGTGATAAGGTAGGCCTGCCTGTCGCCGTCGGCGTTGGAGGTCCTGGTTCTGAAGGTGCGGAGGGCGGCCCTTATGTCGGTGAATCCCTGCGCTATATTGGTGTTTACTATGTCGTAGTGGGGTATCTCCTGAACGTAGTAGGAGAAGAAATAGACCTTGAGCATGTCCTCCGGGTCTCTTCTGATGATCTCAGCCAGTGCAAGAGACGTGTCGATGGCGGCGCTGAACTTCTCACCGGTTATGCTGCCTGACTGGTCGACAAGCAAGCCGGCCACCATTCTCGTCTCCTGTACCTCGTCATGGACGAAGAAGTCCTGCGGCTGAAGCCTGAGCCCGGTCCGTCCGCGTGAGCCCCTTTCGAGGGCGTTGAAGAGGGTCCGCTCGAAGTCCACCTTGTGGTACTCGTCTCCAACCTCATGCCTTCTGGACGTAGTGGAAAGCCAGCCGCCGTACCCATACTGGTCTGTGTCATGCGGGCCGACCTGGCTCTCAGCCAGGTTCTTCATCACCCGTGTGAGGACCTGGGTCGCCAGCTTCCTGGCGCCTTTCGGAGTGAACTGCACTTTGCCCCGCTCGATCTCCAGCTCTCCGCGTCGAATGTACTCCTGAAGGCTTTCCTCCACGTCGTCGACGGTTATATCGTCTGGATGGACGGTCGATTCATCAAGGCTGGGGGCGGAGGCTGCAGCCATGGGCTCCGACACCGGGCTCTCGACGAGGTCAGCGATGTTCAGTCCCTCGGCTATTCCCTGCATAGCCTGAGGCGGAAGTCGTCCCTCGCTCTTTCCCATCCCCTGGAGGTACGCCATCTGGTCACGCTGCTCGTCGGACAGCCGCTTCCTGGCCGATCGCCTGACTCTGTGCCTCAGATCAATGTCTCCCTGCTCGATCAGCTTGAGCAGGTCCTTCAGCGAGCGGCTGCGGAGGTGGGCAAGCTCATACAGCGTCCCGTCGTCCTCAAATCCAGGGGAAAGGCATCTGGTATGCTGTATCGTCATGAGTGCTACGCGAAGGTGCCGGCTCTCGGGACGAAGACCGTGTCGGCAACCTGGTCTCCGACTACTCTCCTGTGCCAGGCGAGATTGCACACCAGCTCCAGAGCTGAACGGTTGTACTCGTCCAGCGTTTGTGGGTCGAGTCGGTCGGGATGCTGTGCCAGAGCCCGTTCGGTTTCGTTGAAGCCGTCAGTCAGCTTGTCCCGCGCCAGGCCGGTCAACTGCCCAATTGCGGAACTGAGCTCCGGGCAGCGCTGGAGCGTAGTGGTGAGGTTCTCCATGCCATCGGCGAGGACCGAGTCGATTTCGACAGCGAGCCGGTCCTTGTCGCCGGTGAACCGGAAGTCGAAGTCAGCCAGCGCGCTGCACAGGAGGTACTGGGACAGCTCATCGGTCTTCTTCAGGGTAGCCTTGGGAGACTCGTAATCGATGAGGTCGGCCCTCAATCCTATCCTGCCGCGAAGTGCCAGCCTCAGACCCCGAGCAACGTCGTCGAGACGGGCGACCCGCCGGCCGTCGAGTTCCACTGACGCGTACGTATGGTCGATCGCCTTCGTCGTCGCGCGAATGGAAGCGCTCTTGTCCAGGAAGGGGCACGTCCTGCTCTGCCTGACCGCGGCGTTGATCAGGTCCATCGTCCACCACGGGGCAACCACGCGTCGCTCGATGTCATCGAGCGTGGGATATGATAGGTCGTCGTGTTCAACCGGGGAATCGGCGTGGTGCTCATGGACGGCGAACTTCTCCCGCAGCATTATCTCGCGCTCTGTGTCCTCCTCGGGGAGGTCCATGTAGATGAGTTCGAGCCTGTCGAGCAGGGGGCGTGGGACTTCGTTCACGTGGCTGAACCCGGAGGGGTTTCCCGTGGCGGCGAGCACGATGTCGAGGAAATGCTCCCAGTTGTACTCCTCGAGGATGGCCTTCTTCTCTTCCAGCACCGGGTGGAGGAGCACCTGCACTTTGGTCCTTATCGCGGGAAGCTCATCGATGAACAGGATGCCGCGGTTGGCCCTCAGGACTCCGGTTCCCGTGAAGACGCGAGGGTCGGAGGGCGAGCGTCCCCGCGCTATTGCCTGTATGTCCTTCAATCCGAGTAGCTTGGCTTCGTTGGTGTACTCGTTGCCCTGAATTCGAGAGAACCTCCTGTGCCCCGGCACGAATTCGACGCCATACTCCTTTGCGGCGTTGTTCGCGGAGCGGCACCTGGCACAGAGGAACTCCTTGGGCCACAGGGGGTCGTCGTGATAGGGACAGCCCCTGATGGCTGGTACAGCC
>JAXHUA010000024.1:0-6345 GCA_034189695.1 Chloroflexota bacterium
TACGCTGACGAAGAGGGGGCGCTGATCCAGATACTGCTGGATGTGCAGCGGGAGTACAACTGGCTGCCGAAGGAAGCGCTCATGCGGGTCAGCGAGAGGCTGGGGATACCGGTCAGTCGCACGTACCGCGTAGCCAGCTTCTACAAGGCGATGAGCCTGAACCCGATTGGGCGTCACCTGGTGAGCGTATGCCTCGGCACCGCGTGTCACGTACGCGGCGGGCCAAGAATCCTCGATAAGGCATCGCAAGTGCTGGGCATTCGCGATGGCGAGACGACGGCCGACCAGAACTTCACGTTGCAGCGGGTGAATTGCCTGGGCTGCTGCGCTCTGGGGCCGGTGATGGTGGTTGACGGAGAGGCCTACGGCAAACTGGGCCTCAGCAACGTAGAGGAGGTCTTGACCAACTACAACTAGCTGTCGGCGCGGATACGTGTCCATTGAGAGACACGACCGCGTGGGGCGGCAGGCAAGGCACGTTCCTGGCGATACTCAAATAATACAGGGGAAGCTGTGTGTCGGGCCGCGTAAACGGCCGGGGGTGCACCGGCTTTTCCTTTCTGCGAGTCAACACGAGATGGGCAGGTTTGCAGTCTGGAAGTGACGCAGGTGGGGACAGGCGTTCGAAGCATACGCCCCCAGTCCGCCCGTAAGACCGAGCCCGGGACACAGTCAGAACGTCGTTTGCCGATGAAGTGCGGTCATCTTTGGAGGAGGAGGACGACTGCTCATGCCATACTTGCAGGTGCTGTTCGAGGCGGCGAAGAGAATAAGCTCCCCTCTGTCCACCGACGAAGTGCTGCAAGCCATCGTGGAGAACACAGCACATGCCATCACGGCCAAGGGCTGTTCACTCCTGCTGCTGAGCCCGAACAAGGAGCGTCTTATGCAGAGCGCCACGTACGGCCTCAGCGATCGGTACGTGAAGAAGAGGTTCTTCTCTACCGACACCAGCCTGTCACAGGCTCTCAAGGGACAGCCCGTGCAGACGGTCAATGCCGCCCAGAAGGTAAAGGTTCAGTACCAGGTGCAGGACAAGAAAGAGGGGATAGTGTCTATCCTGACGGTCCCGGTGATACTGAACGATGACGTCATCGGCGTCATGAGGGTGTACACCTCCGAGCCGCGACAGTTCACCGGGGAGGAGATCGATTTCGTCGAGGGTGTGGCCAGCCTGGGCGCCCTGGCCCTTCAGAAGGCATGGCTGCACGATACCATCAGCAGAGACCTCCAGCAGTGCAACATCGATGTCTCCCGGCTGGAGAACGAGAAGAAGAACCTCTTTCGCTTCCTGTCGATGACCGCTCACGACCTGAAGGCCCCCCTTTCGGCGGTCCAGACCTACTTCGGAGTACTGCTTGGCGGCTTCGCCGGGGAGATAAGCGAGAGGCAGAGAACCATCATTTCGAGGTGCAGCACCAGGGTGTCTGAGCTTTTCGAGCTCATCAGTGACCTCCTCGACATATCCAAGATAGAGGCCGGGCAGGTCGTCACCGAGATGGACGAGGTCAGTCTGCGTTCGATCGTGACGCGCTCTGTGCAAACGGGCCGCATCCTGGCGGAGAAGAAGGGGATCGCGCTACAGGTGGATACTCCGAGCAAGCTGCCGAGATTGTACGCCGCCGGCGGTCGGTTGCAGCACGTGTTGACCCACCTCATATCGAATGCGGTGACCTACACGGACGAGGGCGGCTCGGTGGAGGTGAAGGTGATAGATGGCGGCTCCGACATCCAGTTCCAGGTCTCGGATACCGGCATCGGAATCCCGGAGAATGAGCTGTGCAATGTGTTCACCGAGTTCTTCCGGGCCAGCAACAACATCAAGGGCAAAGGCTCCGGCCTCGGAGTGTCCATAGCCAAGAGGGTCGTCGAAGCGCACGGCGGAGACATGTGGGTGGAAAGCCCGTGTCCCGACACCGGAAAGGGATGCAGGTTCACCTTTAGCATTCCGAGGAGAACAGGAGAAAGTCACTACGTCGAGCATGCCACGGCGCAATAGACGAAGCCAGCCAGCGGGGACCGGTGGAGGGCTTCGCCCGGAAGGCCGGGCGGACAGTCCCTGGCGGACGGGCCCCGAGACATGTGTCCGCAGCGGCACTGAAGCCTAGGGAGCAATGTACCCGGGCCGGCAATCGCATGCGGCCCGGAAGGAGACTGTCACGTTAGAGGAGCTGAGATGACAAGGAAGATCCTGGTGGTCGACGACGACCCCGACATCTATGAAGCCGTGGACATGATACTGACCTCGCGGGGCTACGAGGTGGTCTCTGCCCACGACGGAGAAGAGGGACTGGCCGCTCTCAGGGCAGAGAAGCCAGACCTTATGATCCTCGACCTCCTCATGCCGAGAAAGAGCGGGTTCGCTGTGCTGAGAGAACTCCGAGAATCAGGCTCGGACGAGGTCAGGGACATGCCTGTTCTGATACTCACTTCGGTGAGAGAGGAAGCCAGCCGTCGTCGCTACGAGTTGGAGACTGGGGAAGAGCTGGACGTCGATGCGTACGTCGAGAAGCCCATTTCCCCTGAGATCTTGCTTGAGAGAGTCGAGAACCTCATCAGGAAGCAGCAGACAGTCTGAAACCAGGCCGGTCATACCCCAACCACACGAAAGGAGGTAGTGAGACATGGAAGGTAAAACCAAAATACTGCTGGTCGATGACGATGTCGATTTCGTCGAAGCGACGAAAACGATCCTGGAAAGCAAGCATGATGTGATCGTGGCCTACGAGGGCGACGACGCTCTCCAGAAGGCCCGACAGGACAAGCCCGATCTGGTCCTGCTGGACATTATTATGCCGGTCAAGGACGGGTTCTCCGCCGCCGAGCAGTTCAAGAAGGACCCGGAACTCAGCAAGATTCCGGTCATCATGCTCACCAGCTATACGACGAAGAAAGGCGAGACCTCCATCCCGGTGAGCCGTGGGCTCCAGCTCGACGCGGAGGACTACGTCTCGAAACCGGTGAGCCCGCAGGAGTTGCTCACCATCGTGGACCGATACCTCAAGACGGCAGGGTAGATGGTGCAGCCAATAACAGTAACGCTGGACGGGCGCGAGGTGAGTGGCTATCCAGGAATGACCATCCTGGAGCTTGCAGAGGAATCAGGAATACACATTCCCACACTCTGTCACGATCCGCATCTACCATCGAGCGGCGCCTGTCGCGTGTGCCTCGTCGAGGACCAGGGGTCAGGCCGCATGCTCGCATCCTGTGTCACCCCGATCGCCACGGGCATGGTCATCGAGACGCAATCGCCCCGCGTGCTCGATCACCGCAGGAACATCATCAAGCTTCTGCTCTCCAGCCACCCCGACTCGTGCCTGGTCTGCGACAAGGGCAACCGCTGCCAGTTGCGCAAGATCGCCTCTGACATGGGGATCGGCCTGCTCGATTTCCACCGGATGCCACAGGCGGCGACCATAGAGGAGGTCAATCCCTTCATCGAAAGGGATATGAGCAAGTGCGTACTCTGCGCCAAGTGCATCAGAGCATGCCAGGACCTGGTGGTCGAGGGCGCCATTGACTACTTCCAGCGGGGATTCGCGGCGACGCCGGCCACCCTGAACGATGTACCTCTGGAGTGCTCTGAGTGCACCTTCTGCGGCACGTGCGTCGCACTGTGCCCCACAGGCGCGCTCGCAGAGAGGGAGAAGCCGTACCGGGGGACCACCAGGCAGGCGGTGGAGACCACCTGCCCCTACTGCGGCTGCGGGTGCAGCATCCGTCTCGAAGTCAAGGAGGAGCAGGTGGTCAGGGCCGTTCCAGGCAACGGCTCGGCAGTCAACAAGGGCGCACTCTGCATCAGGGGAAGCTACGGGTACGATTTCGTTCACAGCCCCGACAGGCTGACCAGGCCGTTAATCAGGAGGGACGAGGACTTCGAAGAGATATCCTGGGACGAAGCCCTGCGACTGGTGGCTTCGGAGCTGTCGCGCATCAGGCAGGAGCACGGCCCGGACTCCCTTGCGCTCCTCGGCTCATCCAAGTGCACCAACGAAGAGAACTACCTGTTGCAGCGATTCGCCAGGTCGGTATTGGGCACCAACAACATCGACAACGCGAGCCGCCTGTACAATGCTCCGACGCGCGTCGGGCCGTTCGACTCCACCAACGACATCGATGCCCTTGAGGAGGCGGATGTGATACTCGTCGTTGGAGCCGACCCCACTGCGTCCGCGCCCATCGTCGGCTACGCTATCAAGCGCGCCGTGAAGAACCGAAACGCCAGGTTCGTACTCATAGAACCACGGCGCTCCAGGCTGTCGCCCTTCGCCGATGTGTGGCTGCGCCCACAGGTGGGCACCGACGTCGCCCTGCTGAATGGACTGGCCCGGGTCATCATCGATGACGGCCTCGTGGACCAGGACTCCGTCGCCGCGAATACCGACGGGTTCCAGGCTCTCGCCGGCGTCCTGGAGTCGTATTCGCCCAGCCAGGTCGAGGCCATGACCGGCGTTCCCGGGAACGACATCCGGGCAGCGGCGCGACTGTATGCCACGGCGGCACGCGCGGCGATCGTCTACGGCACCGGCCTCACACAGCACCCGCGTGCCGGCGACGCCGTGAATGCACTGGCGAACCTGGCTTTGCTGACAGGCAAGCTCGGACGTGAAGGAAGCGTCGTTTACGCCTTGCAGAGGGACAACAACGGCCTTGGCGCCTGCGACATGGGAGCGCTTCCCGATTACCTTCCGGGCTATCAGAGGGCCGACGACGAGGCGTCGAGGACCAGATTCGAGGAGGCCTGGAGAGTCGACCTGCCGGTCAACCATGGCCTCACCGCACTGGAGATGGTCAGCCAGGCGGGAGACGGCGGCATCAAAGGGCTCTACATCGTCGGAGAGAACCCCTGTCTCAGCTTCCCCAACACCGGAGTCGTCGTTGATGCCCTCAGGTCACTCGATTTCCTTGTGGTCCAGGATATGTTCCTGACCGACACGGCCAGGCTGGCGCATGTCGTGCTGCCCGCGGCCAGCTTCGCCGAAAAGGAAGGCACCTTTACCAACTTCGAAGGGAGGGTCAACACCGTCCGAAGGGCGATCAGCCCCGTTGGCGAAAGCCTCCCTGACTGGAGCATCGTCCTTCAACTGGCGGAGGCGATGGACTGCCGCCTGCCGTACTTCTCGCTGGAGGACGTCACACGGGAGATAGCGACGCTCGTGCCGGGGTACGACGTGCTGGGCCGACCTGAGCCGGACACTCGGGGCACCCGCAAGGCTCAGACTTATGTCGAGTCTGCCATCGTCAGGGCCACCCGGCATGAGTGTCCAGGCAACTCCCATGCCCGCTTCTCGCCCGTGGAATACGTGTCGCTGCCGCAGGAAAACGGTGAGTATCCCTTCACCCTCCTGACCGGCAGCGTGATGCAGCATTTCGGGAGCGGCACGCGGAGCTGGAGGGCCAGTCGCCTGCGCCGTTTCTGCTCGCAGGCCTTTCTGGAGATGAGCGAAGCCGATGCCGACAAGCTCGGGGTGAGCGACGGGGACGAGGTCAAGGTTATCTCGCCGGTCGGCGAGCTGGCCGCCGCGCTCAAGGTCAGCGACGCCGTGCCTGAGGCAACACTGTTCCTGCCGTTCTCGTTCCCCGATACACCCACAGCGCGTTTGTTCGACAGTACGCTGGAGCGCGATTCCAGAACGCCGTCGCTGAAGTCCTGCAAGGTGAGGGTCGAGAAAGGTCGATAGGACCGGCGGCAGACATGGAGGAAGGATAGTGCGATGAGGGCAGAGCAAGTGGACATGGGCCGGGTGAGCGAAATCGTCACCGAGTACAGCTCGCGCAAGTGGGCGTTGATCCCGCTGGTGCAGCGGATACAGAACGAGTTCGGCTACATACCACCGGAGTCCGTACCTGTCATCGCCAGAGCGTTGAAGCTCTTCCCCAGCCAGGTACAGGGTGTCATCTCCTTCTACGAGCAGCTCTACACCGAGCCACGGGGGAAGCACGTCGTCAGAGTATGTCGCGGCACCGCCTGCCACGTCCGCGGCGGGAAGACTATCCTCAAGCTGGTCAGGCAGCATCTGGGCGTGGACGAGGGGGAGACAACCCCCGACCTCGAGTACACCCTCGAGACCGTGGCCTGTATCGGCGTGTGCGCCCTCGCACCGAACCTGGTCATCAACGACCACGTTCATGGACACATGAACCCGAAGAAGGTGGACCAGTTGTTCAAGGACAGCGGGAGGTAGCATGGAGGACAAGCGCACCGTCTTTGTCTGCCACGGAACGGGGTGCCTCTCGAGCGGTTCGGGCCCGGTCTACGACGCCCTCCGGGAGGAGGTGGAGCGCCTGGGCCTGACCGACGTCGAGGTCGACTTCACCGGCTGCCACGGCTTCTGTGAACAG
>JAXHUA010000025.1:0-17801 GCA_034189695.1 Chloroflexota bacterium
TGAAAGCGTGCAGGTTGGCCGAATGGCATTCGGGGCAGATGAGCATTATCTGCGACAGCGACCGCTTGAGCAGGGGCCTGGCCCCCTTGCGGCGCCGCACCATGTAGGCCCTGTCATACGCCGCCCTGCTCGCCGGGTCCGACAAACACTGGTACGCCTCGTCTATCAGGGCCACGCGCTCGTCGTTCGACTGTTCGCACTCGCCATCCACAGTCCGTGCTTGCCACAGCGCGGCGTACGCCGCTTCAATCGTGGCGGAGTCAGCGTCCCGGGCTGCGCCGAGAACGGCGTAGTAGTCCTTCCACGGAGCCTCGTATTCGCTACGCTCGTCCATACTACCTGGTCCCGCGGCACCGGCAAAACCAGCCAGACCAATACCGCTTGCGCCGGGCAACGCAGGCCACAAACTGCCGACGCATGGTCTGCGGATTGCCTGGAGCGTGGCGTGTGCCAGCTTCGCCAGTGCCCCAGGACACGTACGATTCTAACACAGGCCACTCGCGCACGAAAGACTTCCGACGGGGCGGACGGCATTACTGAGAACAGCAACATGCTCCAGAGCTTCGCTCTACGGATGTCACAACTCGTCCAGCTTCCAGCCGCCCACCTCTCTGACGAGCGGCATGGTGCTGGTGTCCGTCCCCAGATTACCTGTGAGGGTGACCTCCGCCTCAGCCGTGTCGCCGTCGACGGTGACCTGGACCACCTCGAACTGGACCTCGCCGGACTGCTCCCGCAAGTACCCGAGGAAAGCCTTCAGGTTCTCGTCGCCGTACTGCTGCCTCACCCCGTCCGAGTAGTACGTCACGCACGTGTCGTAGTCCCGCGAGTTGTACGCGGAGTAGTAGCCCGCTATCGTCTCCTCTACTTGGTGTTCAGCGGTCGGCGTCGGGGTAGGGGTCGGCGTTGGTGTCGCCGTTGGCGTGGGCGTCGGGGTAGGGGTCGGCGTGTCCTCAGCAGTCGGAGTTGCCGTCGGCCCGGGGGTAGCCGGCGGCGCAGGCGTGGGCGCAGGCGTGGGCGTGGGCGTAGGCGTGGGCGTGGGCGTGGGCGTGGGCGTAGGCGTGGGTGTTGGCGTAGGCGTGAGCGTGGGTGTTGGCGTAGGCGTGGGCATTGGCGTCGGTGTCACCTCGGCGTTCACCACGACATCCACTTCGCGGGATTTCTCTTCCCCTCTCTCATCGGTGACAGTCACGCGAATGCTATAGGTCCCTTCCCGCCGAGGCGCCCTCCAGGTGAAGGTGTCATCGGTCTGAGCATATATCCAACCGTCCACCGACCACTGATAGGAGAGGTCATCTCCTTCGGGGTCAGTCGCCCGGCAGGTTACGACGCAGGTGCTGCGCGGGACAACCACGTCTGGCTCGGCAGTGAGGCTCGTTATCCTGGGGGCCTCGTTCTCGGATACACAGGCCACCGCCGTCACGAGCAACGCAACGGCGAGCACGCACCACAGCGCTCTGCCCAAGCGCAGGCCAGCGATCGCCCCCGCCTTGACGCTCAACATCACGGCTTCTCCGCCTGGCTCCTTCAGCCGAACCCCGGGACAATGGTCTTTCCGCAAGGACTTAACTACACCGTCGGCCAGCCAAAGTCAAGGTCGTTGAAGGGATGCGGCACAGCCCCGGGTGCTCACGGGCTTACGGGCCGTTGCGCGTGGTTTGAACAGCAAAGGGCAAGCGCGCAGTCCCACACATAGCTCGCCGGCAGACAGGCAGTTGGTGACTGTCCGTCGAGCACACCTCACCTGAGACGCACTCCCCGTGGCTCTCACCATGCGGGCGCGCCGCGGTCAGACGGGGGCGACTGCGTGTGAATTGTAGAGGCTAGAAAGCTACTTCAACACCGTCGAGGGCTAGCTCGGCATCATGGTAGGTTCTCATTGGAGGAGCAGCACTCACATCCATGCCCGGCTCGTAGTCAAAGATGGTCGCCAGTTCCCTGTTCAGCATGAAGGTCAGCAGAGCGATGGGAAGCTCCATTGGGCAGACATCCTGACACTGCCCGCAGTTCACACAGGAGTCCATCACGTGGCTGGCCCGGATTATGGGGAACAAGGGGTCAGGCGGGACCTCTCCGCCAAGCACAATGCCCCGGTCCGCCTCCAGAGAGCAGTCCTTGCAGTAGCAGATCGGGCACGCGTCGCGGCAGCCAAAGCACTTGATGCACTGCTCGAACTGGCCGAACCAGTAGTCGAACCTCTGGCTACAGCTCATCTCTTTGAATGGAGCGAAATCCTTTGTCTGCCAGTCGTGTGCCGACTTGACCGCCGCTTCGTCCTTCTGCCTCCGTGCTTCCTTCGCGGAATCGTCGGCCGGCTGCACACTGATGACGCCAGCCTTCACTGCTTCATCGAGGAAATCCGACCCCTTGTCGGAGCACACCTCGACAAAGGTGCTCTTCTCGTCCTTCGCCCCCCATTTGCCGCAGGCCAGGTCCGCCATGGTGGGGATATTGGTCTCACACCTGCGGCAGTTGTCCCTTCTTCCCGAACCCTTCTCCTCCAACTCGGCCAGTTCGCGCGCCTTCTCGGAGCCATCCTTGAGAGTGATAGTGAGCTTGCCGTCCTCGATGTCCTCCTTGACGACGTCGGCCGGGTCCACGCCAAACTCCTCCGTCATCATCAGCTTGGCCTTGGCCGAAGGGAGGGTCCCGGTGCAGTTCAGGCCGATTAGCAGTACGTTGTCGAGATTGACCTGGGTCCGCTTGGCCAGCTCGACGATCGCCTTGGCATCGCACGGCTTGCAGACGACGGCTATCTTCATGGTGGAAGCTCCATGCAGGTACTCCTTGAGGCAGCGGGCGATATTGGGGGACGCGCAGTGCAGGGACCCGACGGTACCGGCTACTTCCTCCGGGTCAGTGACCAACACCGGGATACCATCGTACCTGTTGCCACCTCTGGCCTTCACCGCCAGCACTCCATCCACCCGTTTGCCTGCCAGGGCATACTTGAGCAGTGTGCCGACTACGCCGCCGCACTCCGCCTTCTCGATCAACGGCTGGTCCGTGGAGCGGGCAATATGCATGTCTCCCTTCATTTCTTGGCCTCCATCCTGACCGAACATACCTTCGTCTCCGCACACTTGCAGCTAGGGTCCAGAGCCGCGTTGGTGAGCACATTGGCGAGAGAACCCGGGAAGTGAAACGGGACGAACACCAGTCCCGGCGGCACGCGGTCGGTTACTCTGGCTTCAGCCTCGATACTGCCCCGTCTCGTCGTCAACGCCACCAGCTCCCTGTCGCCGATCCCTTCCCTGGCCGCGTCATCGGGATTGACTTCCACGAAGCCCCTCGGGACCTCATCTAGGAGCTTGGGAGTCCTCCGTGTCATGTGTCCGGTGTGATAGTGGAAGATGCTCCTTCCGGTGGTGAGGAAGTAGGGGTACTCCTCGTCGGGCACCTCCGCCGGAGGTTTGAACTCCACCGCCATGAAGTGCCCCAGGCCATCGGCGGTGTTGAACTTCTCAAGGAACATGGTTGGGGTCCCCGGGTGGTCCTCAGCCGGGCACGGCCAGTGGATGCCGGCGATCGCCTTTTCCAACCTCTCGTAGGTAATGCCCTTGTACGGGGGCACACAGGTTCTTACCTCCTCGAATATCTCGCCGGAGGAGCCGAAGCTGAACTTGTCCCCGTAGCCCATTCTCTCAGCGAGCTGGCATATGATCCACCAGTCGGGCCTGGCCTCACCAGGGGGCTCGATGACCTTGTTTATTTTCTGCACCCGCCGGTCTATCCAGGTGTGGGTGGCTTCCCGCTCCACCCAGGTTGCCGCGGGCAGTACCACGTGGGCCAGCTCACATATCTCGGTGGGGAATATCTCCTGGACTACCAGGAACTCGACCTTCTCCAGCACCTTGCGCAGGTTGTTCACGTCCGGCACCACCATCATCGGGTCCGCTCCCACAATGTACAGGTACGACAGGTTGTGGAGCATATCGATGTAGGTGAGGCCGGGCTTGGTGGGCAGGTTCTCCACCTTCCAGGCCTCTTCGAAGAACTTGGCCGAATCATCGCCCACGCGCTTGAACCCGGGGTAGAAAACGCAGAGGCAGCCCATGTCGCCGCCGCCCTCGCCGTTCACCTGACCCCTCATGGAGTTGACCCCGCTTCCCGGCTTGCCGGCGTGTCCACACAAGAGGGCCAGGTCGGCGTGGACCTTCACATTGTCGCCGCCCACCGTGTGCTGGCAGATGCCCTGGTCATAGAGTATGCAGCCCCGCTCAGCTTTGGCGTAGGCGACGGCGGCCTCCTTAATGGTCTCCAGAGGCACACCGGTAAGCTCCTCCGCCTCCTTCAGGTCCACTTTCGACAGGAAGTCACGCAGCGCATCGAAGTCCGCGGTGCGCGATGCAATGAACTCCTTGTTCTCCAGCCCCTCGTCAAGGATGACCTTCATCATGGCGTTTATCAGGGCTACATCCGTCCCCGACTTCAACTGAAGATGGATGTCGGCCAGGTACCGCGCCGTATTCGTCTTTCGCGGGTCAGTGTAGAGCACCTTGGCGCCCTTGGCCCTGGCGCGTGCAACCCTCCTCGCGATTATGGGGAAGGTCTCCCTGAGGTTGACGCCGGCGAGGAAGATGCAGTCAGCATCCACAATCGATTCCTGGTTGGTCTGCATGACGCCGGAGCCCATCATGGGGAGCAGTCCAGCCACCGCCGAGGAATGACACAGCCTGCCGCAGTACTCGACATTGTTGGTTCCCATGACGACGCGGGTGAACTTCTGCATCACGTAGGCGTCCTCATTGCTGCTGCGGCATGAAGCGAGGAAGCCGAAGTTGTCCGGCGTGGCCTCTTTCAGCTTCGAGACGACGAGGTCAAGCGCCTCATCCCAGGAAGCCTCCTTCAACTCGCCGTTCTTCCTTATGAGCGGTGTCTTCAGCCTCTCCTCGCTATAGAGGTACTGGAACGCATTCTTGCCCTTGGGGCAGTTCGTTCCCTCGTTTACGGGGTGCTCTTTCCACGGCTCCTGCGCGATTATCCTGCCGTCCTCAACCACCAGGTAGAGACCGCACCCACAACTACAATAGGGGCATATGGTAGGCACATACTCAATGGGCATTTTGCCTCCTCTTGAACGGGCTTGGGCCAAGCTCCCTTATCGTTTCGGTGAAGCTCCTGACCGTCTCTGCCACCTTGGGCCCCTCTGAGGCGGAGATCCATTCCAGTCTCAGTCGATCGCCGCCGATCCCAACCGCCTCAAGGAAGGGCCTGAGCCCCATGATCCTTCTTCTGGCACTGAGATTGCCCTTCAAGTAGTGGCAATCTCCCGGGAAGCAGCCGCAGACCAGCACCCCATCTGCGCCCATGGTCAGGGCCTTCGAGACCAGCCTCTCGTCTATCCTGCCGGAACACATGAGCCGGATTATCCGTACGTTCGGCGGATACTTCACCCTGGCGGTGCCAGCCAGGTCAGCAGCAGCGTACGAGCACCAGTTGCAGAAGAAACCCACTATCGTTGGCTCAAATGTCGCCTCAGATGTTGCCTCAGATGTTGCCTCAGAGCTCATACCAGCACCCCCTCGATCTCTGACAGGATCTGTTGTGTGGTGAAATGCCTGCTAACTATAGCGCCGCTGGGGCATGCGCCGGCACAAACGCCGCAGCCCTTGCATAGCACGTCATTGACCCTCGCAACCTTCTTCTCTTCGTCGAAGTTGATGGCGCCGTAGGCGCACAGCTCGATGCATATCTTGCAGCCGGAGCACATCTCCTCGTCAACCTGCGCGGTGGCCGCCTCGACCTCCACCTTGCCCCTGCTGATCATCGACAGGGCCTCCGCCGCCCCCGCAGCGGCCTGGGCGACTGTATCGGGGATGTCCTTCGGCCCCTGGGCGCACCCCACGACGAACACGCCGGCGGTCGCCGTAGACACCGGCTCGAGCTTGGGGTGCTTCTCCAGGAAGAAACCTTCCGCTCCCCTGCTTATATTGAGAAGGCGGGCAACACTTCCTGCGTCTGCCTGTGGTTCCAGCGCAACGCTCAGGACGACCATGTCCACCGGGATGCGGCGCTTCTTGCCGACGAGGGTGTCTTCCACCAGGACAACCAGCTTGCCCTCCTCTTCAGGCAGTTCCGTCACGTCGGTCACTTCACTGGCGCGGCCGCGGACGAAATTGACCTCTTCGTCCTGCAGGCGGTTGTAGAACTCCTCGTAGCCCTTGCCGAAGCAGCGGAGATCGATGTACATCTGGTATATCTCCGAATCGGGTATCTTCTCTCTGAGCAGGTGGGAGTACTTCAAGGAATACATGCAGCATACTCGGGAGCAGTACTCATGGTAGTTCTTGTCGCGGCTGCCGACACAATGCAGAATAGCAACGCTCTTGGGCTGAGTGCCGTCCGCCAGCAGGATCTGGCCATCGGTGGACCCGCTCGCATTGCTCATCCGCTCGAACTCGAGGCCGGTAATCACATTGTCATACCTTCCGTAGCCGTACTGGGTGATGGCGGAAGGGTCCATTTGTTGAAAGCCCGTCGCGATGATGATCGCGCCTACTTCAATCTCCTCGTATTCATCTTCCATGTCATGATTGATGGCCTCTGCTTCACAGAACCTCTCGCACACCTTGCACCCGCCAGTCTTGAAGTGGATACAGGTATTGGAGTCGATGACGGGGACTGAGGGCACCGCGTACATCAATGGAACATGAATGGGGGTGGATGGGCCGAGCTTTATCTCTGAATGCGCCACCTCCCTCCCGTACAGGTCCTCCACGGTAATCAGTCCCGTTGGGCACACCTTGGCGCACGCGCCGCAGCCAATACACGCTTCGGTCGATATCTCCGGCAAAACGGTGATCGCTCTGTCGATTCCTCGATTGGTGAAGGTGATAGCCGACGCGCCGATAACCTCGTCACAGAAGCGGACGCACAGGCCACACAGCGTGCAGAGACCTTCCGGGTCCTCAACCTCGAATCGCGTCTGCTCAACGCCGTATTCGCGGGCCAGGTCCTGGACTACTTTGGCCTTGGGCGCCTGCGCCAGCAGCAATTCGAGGAGTATCTTGCGCGCAGCTATGACCTTGTCAGACCTGGTCTTGACCTCCAGGCCCTCTTCCACCGGATAGGTACAGCTGGTGACCATTCGAGACCTTCCCCGCAGGGTCACCTCCACGCTACAAAGACGACAGCCGCCAAACGGTTCCAGGGCCTCGTGATAACAGAGCGTCGGTATATCTATGCCGGCGCTCCTGGCTGCCTGAAGCACTGTCATCCCTTCCTGGGCCACAACCTCTTTGTCATCGATTCTCAACCTGACCTCAGACACTTCCATCACTCCCTTCTACTTGCTCCTAGACCGGCACCATTTTCCTCTGACAGGGGAGGCGGTCCACGACCCTGTCAACTCTCTCACCTTCGTGTACCGCCGTTGCATACCCGTGCTCCCCGCTAGCGAGGTGTTCCCCCGTTCTCACCACCAACTACCTTTATCACCTCATCGCCCTTCTTGATTACCCTGTTCTCCGGGACGGTGGTAGCCGGGCACATGTTCCAGCACACGCCACAGCCGGTACACTTGTCCTCGTCAACGTACCGGGCTTTCTTGCGGACCTTGACCTTGAAGTTCCCGACGTACCCTGAGACCTCGACTACTTCACTGTAGGTCATCAGATTGATGTAGGGGTGCTGCCCCACCGAGGTCATCTTCGGAGTCAGGATGCAGGCAGCACAGTCCAGAGTTGGGAAAGTCTTGTCAAACTGACCCATATGCCCCCCGATAGACGGGTCGCGCTCCACCAGGTACACCTGCTTCTCGGCATCGGCAATCTCAAGCGCGGCCTGGATTCCGGCGATGCCGCCTCCGATCACCAGAACGCTGGGATTGACCGGGACCTCTCTGGTCTCCAGGGGCTGGTGATAGTAGACCTTCCTTACGCCGGCGCTCACCAGTGCCCTGGCCTTCTCAGTAGCCTTCTTCCTATCTGTGTGGACCCAGGAGCAGTGCTCGCGGATATTGACCATCTCGAACAGATACGCATTCAGCCCCCCATCCTCACACGCGCGACGGAAGGTTGGCTCGTGCATCCGGGGCGAGCACGAAGCATCCACCACGCGGTTGAGCCCCAGCTCCCTTATGTCCTTCTTGATGAGTTCCTGCCCCGGGTCGGAGCACATGTACTTGTAGTGCCGCGCTATCACTACCCCGGGGAGGCCGGCGGCGAACTCGGTTACGTCCGCAACGTCGACCATGTTTGAGATATTGGCCCCACAATGGCAGATATAGACGCCTATCTTCGGCTCCATTTCAGACCCCTCCTAACAGCTACGCATATCTCGACAACACTTCATCCGCTGGGACTATTCCTTTGTCTATGCCAAGCTCCTTGGTACCCATTCCCATGGCCAGGCCCAGTAGCTGCGTGAAGAACAGCACTGGCAGACGGTAGTGCGTCTTGAACTTCTTGTTGACCTTCGCCTGGTAGACGTCCAGGTTCGTCTGGCACAGCGGGCACACAGTGACCACGCACTCGGCACCGCCATCACTGGCCGAATGGAGGAGCTTGTTTATCAGCCCCAGTGCGATATCCTCCTCGGGTATTATCAGCGACCCGCCGCAGCAACGGCTCTTCAACGAGAACGGGGTCGCCGTCGCACCCGTGCACTCAACAAGCTTGTCCAGCGACTGGGGATACTCGGGGTCATCGAACCCCTGACCGGGGCGGACTAGCTGGCAGCCGTAGTACGGAGCTACCCTCAACCCGCCGAGCTTCCTCTCGACCTTGGCACTGAGGTCACCGGCGTCCACTTCATTCACCATGACCTCGAAGAGGTGACGCACCTTGACGGTCCCGTGGTATTCCAGGCCGCCGGCGGCCAACGCCTCGTCAACCTCGGCCTTCACATAGGGATACTCCTTGATGGCCGAATTGGCTTTGCCCAGCACAACGTAGCAGGCGCTGCAAGGAGTCACCAGGTCAAGCCCCCTTTTCTCCGCCAGCGCCAGATTACGCGCCGCGACGCCAAGCGAGACAAGGTCATCGATCGAGCTGTACGGTGTGGAGCCACAGCAATTCCAGTCCTCAAGCTCGATCAGCTCCATGTCCAGTGCTTTCGCCACGGCCTGTGAAGAGCGCCCGTAGGCCTCCGCTCCTCCGTCCGAGGAAGAACACCCTGGGAAGTAGCTGTAGTACTTCAACGGTCACCCCCTGAAGCCTGGGCTTTCTCGATGGCCTCCGCCCTCTCGATGATGGCTTTGAGTCCCTTCATGTCCTTCACCTTTGCCGGTCTGAGCCCCAGGCGCCCGTGGGTATAGAGCCCCACTGCCACCGGGAGCATTCCGAAGAGCTCGACAGCGCGCAACGGGTTCAGTGGGTTGGCTCGACTCGGCAGGTAGAACCTCATAGCCCTGAGATAGTAGCTGACCATGAAGCCGAACTCGTGGACACGCCCGTTGCTCTTGATCGAATCGACGAAAGTCCGATACATGAGCGGGGTTCGCGTTCGCCTGGTGTCAACACCGTGGCGAATGGCCAGGCATTCCAGGGCGTGCATCAACTCCGTTATCTTGATCCCCCTGGGACAGCGCACGGTGCACAGATAGCAGGAGGCGCAATACCACATCGAGTTGCTGGACAAAGCCTCGTCCCGCATCCCCGAGCGGACCAGTGCGATCATCTGCCGGGGAGGATAGTCCATTTCGTTGGCATTGGGACACGAACCGCTACAGGTCCCGCATTGTATGCAGAGCTTGACGCCCTCACCCCCCGGCATGGATGCAAGCTCATCGCGGAAGGTCCGGTCAGTCCTCTTCTGCGCCACTACGGTCATACGGAAACACCCCTTCCTAGAGAGAATTGCTCCTGCCCACAAAAAAGCTGGGTGACAAGCTCAACTCGACACGCCAGCCTTTGTAGAGCAACCTTCATAGAACCTTGTCAATGTAATCAAGTTCAACGGAAGCACTACCCCCGTAGGGTATGCGTTAGCATAACACTTCCCGAAACCGTCCGTCAACCACTTGAACCGGCGAGTTGGCCAGAGCCCGCGATGGCGTTTGTCCTATGCCATCGCCATCGCCGAAGGGGAGGGGAGTGCGGGGCCTCAGTGCCGAAAGGGCAGGACAACGCCGACCTGTCCTCCTGTTGACTCCAGGAGGTGTTGCCGCCACGAGGGCTGGTCTCCCTTCGCGACGGGCGAACGGGCCCGTCGCGTCAGCGCGGTCGGGCTAGCGATCGCCGTACCTGTCGGTGAAGGCGAGTTCTTCCAGTCCCTTCCGTCCCTTCTCGGGGTTCTCAGCCGCGTGACCGATCGAAACCACCGATATCACCCACTCCCCAGGGGGAACACCGAGCAGTCCCTGCACCGCCTCTTCCCAACTCGTCCCGTGAACACTGATCCAGCACGTTGCCAGTCCCAGAGCATGCGCGGCCAACAGCATGTTCTGCGTGGCTGCCGCCCCCTCCTGCTCCGGGTGCTTCGAGGTCTCGGGGTCGACCACCACTGCGACCCCTGCGGGCGCGTCAGAGAGGAACTTGCCAGTTGACATAACTGCCGCTACGTCCTTGCGCACTCGGTCATCCTTCATGACGATGAACTTCCACGGCTGGCTGTTGCCGCGCGATGGCGCCCATCGACCGGCGTCGAGTACGCGCCGCAGTTCGTCGTCAGAAACGGCCTTCTCACTGTACTTCCTGACGCTTCGTCTGCCCGCAATTGCCTCCATAACGTCCATGCTCTTCCCCTTTCTCTGCTTTGACTCTGTGCGAAGCGGTGGTTATCAAGAACCGCGAGAAACGCGCTGTTGAGAACGCACCTCATCTGCAAGCAACCCCAGCAACCGGTCCAAGGTGACGGTGTGAGGTTCTATCGGAATACCCATCCAGTCAGAGAACTCCAGAAGCTCTTCGGGACTGGTCTCCACAATGTGGTCATAGTACCCAACGGCGTCCAGCATGATCGCTCCGCCCGTGTGTTTCGGGAAGTTCTCGTTCGCCAGCCCCTTGTCCCAGCCCTGGTACACATAGTGCCGGTACTTCATCCATCCCGGCGTAAGCCAGTAGACGTCCCTCCCACCGGCTATCCTGTCCCTCTCCTCCTCGCTGGCCAGCATGTCCATACAGTGCGTCGCCTTTATTCTCGTAATCTCAAACCCGGGCTCCGCCTGCTCCTCCAGGATGGTGTCTATCTTGCGGTACGGGTCATCGCCGTTCACGTAGCAGAACTTGCCGCCGTACACCACGACGATGCTCGAGGCGTAGGTCTTGGCTTTGCCGACCTGCCTCACCAGCTGGCTCTCCAGCTCCCGCGGCACTTCATGCCGTCCGGGTTTGGTGAACAGGATCTTCCTCGCGTCGAGGAGGCCGCTGTCCTTCAAGCGGTTCAGTTCCATGTTCAACGTGCCACAGGCAACAACCGCGCACTCCCGAAAGGATACGCCTTGCTCCATAGGAGGTCCCTCACTTCCTTCTCCGCGTTAGTCCGCTGGCTCGAAGCCCTTGACGAAAGCCTCAGGTACTGGAAAGCGGTCGTCGCGCAGGTGCAGTCTCCTTCTCGCTTCCTGGTAGTCAGTTGTCCCGAAGGATGCGCCCGCGCCGAACGCTACGGACAGCGAGCGCCTGAAGCTTTCCAGGGCATCGTTGAGCTCCGGTGGGTTCCACGCAGGGAAAAGGAGCGCGTACCAGGTGTAGTGTTGCGCCACGGCTTCCCCGCGATTCTCGTCGAGCCAGTCCACGCATAGCCTGTCGATTTCGCCGCCGTTCATCGGCCCACCTCCGCCAGTCCGCCGTGTCGACCCTTTCGGATGAACCCCAAGCCGTCAACAACCGCTGGCGGCCTGTCGTCTGCCGGCGTTGCCGCGGTGTCGCCCCACCGCTCGCGGTGCAGCGCTATGGCAGGAGCCTGTCTCGCGAATCCTGCGGCCGGGCCTGGAAATCGGTGTGCCTCCGCTCCTTCGCAGCCACCACGACAGTGAATCCGGCGTCGGGGATGTATCCTTCACGTGGCTCCTCCTTACGGTCCACGCTGCCGGGACTCTTGAGCAGCGTTGAGACGACCCTCTCCACGCCGAAACCCGCCACGCGCAACAGGGCAACCAACTCGTCATAGCCGTAGAACGTGGCGTGCCGGTAGAAGCGGTGGCCCTGTTCCCCCTTCTCGCGGTAGAACCGGCCCCACGGACTGTCCTTCAGCACCAGGCCCAGGACTACCTTGCCATCGGGAATCACCACTCGTGCCGCCTCCCGCAGGACATCGCCCGGCCGATGCAGGAAGCACAGGGTCACTATCAGGAACGCCGTGCCGAATGAAGCGGCCCGAAACGGCTGCTGCTCACCGCCAGCCAGGACCGCCCCTACCCCCCTTGTCCGGGCCATTTCAAGCAGCTTGACGGAAGGGTCGATGCCGCTCTCTATCCCCAGGGCCTCGGCGAAGCGGCCGCTGCCGACGCCTATCTCGAGCCATGGCCCTGGCAGACCCTGGACCACCCGCCGAAATGCCTCCACCTCGGTGGCGAAGACGAGGCGCCCTCCTCCGGTGAACCACTCATCGTACTCCCGGGCAAACCGGTCGAACGGTGACGGCCCGTCGGCAACACGCTCCACCGTCATGCTTGCCTCGTTGGCGGGATGCTGGCTCATCGAAATACCTGTCCTTCAGGTAGCGCTGTCATCTCCGGGATGCCCGTCAAGCAGTATCCTGGAGGAAGCGAAATCGACCTCAAGCACTTTCCCCGGGACGACCTTGCCCCCGCCGAACAGTGTCTCCAGCTCCACCCGGTCGCCGAGCACCCGCATATGGGCAATGTCTTCCAGGACCGGCTCATCGTGGTTGCTCTGTAGATACGCCTTTGCCAGACACATTCCAACCCCCTTCCCTTGGGATGAAGAGGACCCACCTCCGGCCGGTGCCCCTCACCGACTACGAGGTCGAATCGACGTCGCGCGTCTCGGGCTCGGTGACCCTATACCCCCCAACCCTCACACCGTCCGCGCCCGCGGGTGCTTCCCCTTCACCAGCTTCACTGGGCGCTTCTCTCCCGCTCACATTCCGCACAGTACCCCTCGAGGTACAGCTCGACCTTGGTCACGTCGAAGCACTGCTCTCGCCGTATTGTCTCGACCAGCTGCCCCACCAGCGGGCTCTGGAAATCGATCACCTTGCCGCAGCCCTGGCACACCAGGTGCTGGTGCTCCGGTGACTCCCGCAGTTCGTAGTAGCAGCGCACCTTGCCCAGCCGTCTCTCCTGCACCAGGCCCAGTTCCTTGAAGAGCTTGAGACTTCGATACACCGTAGCCGCGCTGATCGAGGGGTCCCTGGCGCTGGCGCGACGGTACAGCTCCTTCGCGTCGGTGTGACCCTCCGCCTCTCGGAGCAACTGCAACACCAAGCGCCGTTGCGCCGTGAGCGGCCGCCCAGCCAGGCCGCTTGTCTCGCTGCGATTGCGTCTCATTATCAATCACGATTCTACCTCGTCGCACCTTCTCTGTCAACTGCACGGTCGATCGCCCATCGGGGGGCTTGACAGCACACCAGTCGTGGTGTATGTTAGAAATAGGCAACGTTAGAAATATCGCACCAGGAAAGGCGGCCCCATGAGGACCAAGGTTGCGGCACTGGTCGTGCTCATCATCGCTCTGGCTGTGGTGATTGTGCTCATATCCTTGAGGGCGTACTACGTCGCCGTCTCGCTGCTCATTGGCGTGCTGCTCGTGGGCCACCGTGAGCTCTGGTCTCTGGCGACGAAGAGGAGGCTCCCGCCATTCGACGAGAGAGTGCGAGGCAACATGGGCCGCTCAGTACGCAACGGGTTCATCTTCCTAGTGCTGGCCCTGGCCCTGCTCATGCTGCCGTTCAGCACCGCCATGGTGGAGAGGCCCGATACGGCCCACCTGCTCGGCGCCCTGCTGGTGCTGGGCGGAGCGGCGTACCTGCTGTCCTACCTGTTCTACGACCGCGCCGAGCCGCATCTCGGCGAAAGGAGGCTGAGAATGCTTAAGGTATTCCTGGCGGTGGCCGTCGTATCGCTTGCAGTCTGCATCCTCAGCGTCTTTCTGCACAATGCATTGAGCGGCCTGCTTCACATCGAGGAGCCGGTCTTCTTCGTCATCGCAGTCTTCGTGGCGCCGGCGGCCTTCGTCGTGGGGCTCGTCGGCAGCGTGGTGGTGCTGATACTGGGACTCCTTCGAAGAGGATAGTACCCGGGCACACGCCCGCGCGTTTCCAGTCGCATGTCGCTGAGCCGAGCAGGGCACGTGCAACAGAACGAGGAAACAGAGCTGAGACAGGTGAGAACCAGGATTAAGGAATTCAGAGTGAGGCAGAACCTGACCCAGGAGAGGCTCGCCGAGATAGCCGGGGTCAGGCGGGAGACGATTGTCTTCCTTGAGCAGGGCAAGTATAATCCGTCTCTCAGGCTCGCTTACAACGTGGCCAGGGCATTGAACGCCAGCATCGACGAGCTTTTTGTGTTCGACGACGAGGCAGGAGACCGATAGAGCATCCACGGGACGCTTGCGCCGATGGCCGCCGGCTCTCGTTCCACCCTTCACCGTCAAGGGGGTCCGCCTGGGCCGTGCCGCGTCCGCGCCGCTACATGCGTCGTGCCCCGCGCGGATGACGGCTGATAATCAGCCCCGCGTCTGCGGGGCCAATAGCACTCTGTGCTACACCGGGTAGTGGGGGGGAGGAATCATGCAAACGCTATCTGGCCTGGCTGGAAGGGTCAGGTACATCCGCCGCAGCGAGGGGCTCCTGCCCCTGTTGCGGCGGGCCTCGACGTTCCTCCTCAGTCGCCTCTTCGAGTACCGGGTGTACTATCTGTCAGCGGCCCACGTCGATGACCCCGACAGCCTCGACGAGGCTGACTACATGCCGAGGATCGATGGTTGCACCCGCAGGGTGGTCCGCAGCAACGAGGAGGCCGACCGTCTCGAGGCCGAGGGCTTTGAGTTCCGCTCGTGCGCTATCAACAGCAGGGAGAGGCTCGACAAGGGCGCAATCGCCTGCTGCCTGTTCATCGGGCGCGAGCTGGCCCACATCGGATGGGCTGCCCTGACGCCGGAGGCCAGAGACGCCCTCAACGAGCCCCCGGTCATGATGGACTTCTCACAGCACGAGGCCTACCGCGGCGGGGCCTGGACCCACCCGAAGTACCGGCGCATGCGTCTCACGCTCTTCGGGCTCCAGGCGGGACGCAGGATGCTATGGGACAGCGGGGTGACGGTGGTCCGCAGCGCGGTGGCCAGGCGCAACGTCCCGCAGCGGACGCTCATGGGCAGGCTCACCCCCAGCTTCTACGCCGAGGGCCGCTACCTCAGAGTGCTGTGCTGGAAGTCGTGGAGGGAGAGGCCGCTGGTCACGCCGCCGTCCGAATCTCCCGCCGTGGGCCCGCCGTAGTGCCGACGGTCCCGCGCCATCGCGCTTTGCCGCAGTCGCGTCGCGGCGCGAACAGGGCCCTCACGGATGGCCGGTCTCAGAACCGCCTTCATGGGGCGGAGCCGCCGGACCGCGCGCCAGCCACAGCAGGGGGACGCCCGCCAGTGTGACCATGGCGAAGACCAGGAAAGCCCACTGGTACCCGCCGGTGGCATCCTTCAGAAAGCCGACCACCAGCGGCGTCAACACCCCTCCCACCGTCATCAACGCCATCGTCAGCCCCTGGATCATGCCCAGGGCATGGCGGCCGTAGTACTGCGCCAGGATGACCGGCCTGACCGCGATTATCCCGCCATAGGCGGGGGCGAAGAGGACGAAGAACGGTATCAGGTGCCACGTGCTGTGCACGTTGGCCAGCGCCACCAGGCCGGCGGCCTGGAGGACGAGAAGCCACATCATGATATGTCGCGGCTGGCGGTAGTCGGCCAGCCATCCGAAGGCGAAGCGCCCCGCCAGGCTGGTAAGGGTCATGATGGTGACCGCCGCGCCCGCCATGGCCCCCACCAGGGCCAGCCCGTGCTCGGCGATGGGATCGCTGACGTACGGTATGAGGAAGATGGAGACGGCGTTGAGCGGGGCGAAGGAGAGCATGAGGGCAACCGTCAGTAGCCAGAAGCTCCTGTCCTTGAGGGCCTCGCGGGTGCTGAAGCCCTCCACCTCCTGCCTCTTCACGTGGGTGATGGCCGGGGGAGGCCGCTCGTCCCCGTCGGGATGCATACCGTACTTCTCCGGCCGGTGACGCAGCACCAGAGACAGGGGTACGCCGAGCACCCACATCCCCACGCCGATCATGACCAGGACCGACCGCCAGTCGTAGACGGACAGGAGCCAGGTCACCACCGGGACCAGGAGCCCGCTCATCCCCGCGCCGGCGGTGTACAGCCCGATGGCCCGGCCGCGCTTGCGGATGAACCAGTTGGCGATGTTGGTCACCGGCATGATAGGAGCGAGCAGGCTCGCGCCGAGCGCCAGCAGCAGGTACAGGAGGTAGAACATTGCCAGGGAATTGGCATAGCTGAGGAGGAAGAACCCCAGGCCGGTCAGCGCGGCGCCCATGAGCGCCACCGGCCGCGCCCCGAGACGGTCGACGAGGTAGCCCGCGAGCGGGGCGATGGGCCCGGTCTCCGCGCTGCGCAGTGAGAAGGCGAGGGAGATCTGGGCGTAGCTCCAGCCGAACGACTGTCTCAGGGGGTTGATGAAGGCCCCGAAGCCGTAGAAGTAGGCGCCCGCCTGGTAGAAGGACATGACCGCGTTCGCGGCCACTATCCACCAGCCGTAGAACACCCGCGGGGAGCGTTTTGGAGCGCCGTTCGCTCCGCTCTCGACGTCAGTCAATCAGATACAGCCTCGTGGGCGAGAGGCACGTGCTGGCTCCAGCGTACGTGCTTCCCCCACCCGTGGCACCATGCTAGATGACGCGGAATGCAACGGTCAAGTGTGCGCGGTCGTTTGCAGAGTCGATTCTGCCTGGGTTTTCCACCGGCTCGCAACAGGCTCATCGCCGCGCGGGCCAAGCCGATGCGAAGGTCAGGCGGGCGGGCGTGAAGACAGTATGCCTGGGTTGCCGGCGGATGGCGGCCGGGCCATGCATGTTGAGCTACGCCGGCCGCAGGTATGGGACACCGGTTGCAGTACCGAACACAAAGATTCGTCCGTGTGCAGAAGAGGCTGACCAGGGGGGTCTCGATGCACCTCAATGGGGAGAGCGCCCGAGAGCCGCAAGAGAGGGGAGCTTGAGATGCAGGTCGCCTTATGAAGAATCGGGCATCATTCCCAGCTGCCCGTTCTCCTCATTCTAACCCCTCAAAGTGCTTTGGGAGTCAGGAGCCAGGTTCGCCTGTCTCTACCGCCTTACTCTGGAGTAGCAGTCGGAACAGTACACCGGCCGCCCGTTTCGCGGCTCGAAGGGCACCTGGGTGTCCTTGCCGCAACTGGCGCAAACGGCGGGGTACATTTGCCTCTGCCGTCCGTAGCCGCCGCCGTAGCCGCCCTCGCCCCGCTCCGCTCTCTTGGCGGCCCGGCACAGGGGACAGCGCTTCGGCTCGTTGGTGTAGCCCCTCGAAGCGAAGAGCTCCTGCTCGGTCGCGTCAAAGACGAAAGTCGCGCCGCAATCCGAGCACGTAAGTGTTTTGTCCGTGTAGCTCATGGATGACCTCCCTTTTTGTTGAGCCTATGACCTGATAAGAGTTTGATCATCCATCGCCTGGGGAATGCCTGCAACGTAGGACAGGTCGGGGAATAGCAAACTTTTGGCAGGTGATTGACATAAGTATACACGCAATAGCGCACTTTGTCAAGCCCACGAATTGCCTCATAATAAATGTTACCGAGTGGGGTATCGTTGCCTCAAAAAGGGTGTTACCCAATGAGAGGCATGAGTAGAGGCAGCGTGACAGAGTATACCGAGGTGATGAAGGAGAGGT
>JAXHUA010000026.1:0-2426 GCA_034189695.1 Chloroflexota bacterium
ACCTCTCCTTCATCACCTCGGTATACTCTGTCAAGCTCGCTCTACTCATGCCTCTCATTGGGTAACACCTTTTTTGAGGCAACGATACCCCACCCGGTAACATTTATTATGAGGCAATTCGAGAAGTTGACACCATTTCCGAGCCTGATATACAATCGGAGTGAAGACTGTGATAGAAGGCGGTGCAACATTGGCGAATCAACTGGGTAAGAGGTACTTCTGCGAGAAGTGCGGTTCCGAGTTCATCGTGACCAAGGCGGGGGACGGCAACCTCACGTGCTGCGGTCAGCAGATGACCTTGAAGCAGTAGACGCGCAGGCCGTTCGAAGTTCGACATAAGGAGGAATGGCGAATGCCAAACCAACTGGGAAAGAGGTTCAAGTGTGAGGTGTGCGGCACGGAGGTGCTCTGCACCAAGGCCGGCGACGGCACCGTCACGTGCTGCGACAAGGAGATGACACTACAGCAGCCCCGGCCGCTGCCTTCCTCAGACTAGTCATAGAGACAGATAGCGGACAGGGGCCGGACCGGCTCCTGCTCAGGGAATAGGCGGACTACTCTATGGGGTAAGCACCCCGCCTGTGATGGTGGGGTGCTTTTTTCGTCGCGCGGCCGGAGGAGCACCTCACCCTGCGGCAGCGAAGGGCTCACGGCGACAGGGCGCGCACCGAATTGACGGCGGCGGCGTCGGGCCATAAACTAGGCCGTATACACGGGGTGACCAACCATAACACGGACAAGGGGGATGCAACCATGGACTGGGGAATGCAGAACCGCATGTCACGGCTCATCCAATCCGATGACCGCTGTCTCTTCCTGCCAATTGACCACGGGTATTTCCAGGGGCCGACCCGGAAGCTGGAGAAACCGGGCCAGACCGTCGAGCCGCTTCTTCCCTACTGCGATGCGCTGTTCGTGACCAGGGGCGTCCTGCGCTCGGCGCTGAGCCCCACGGACGACAAGCCGATCATCCTCAGGGTGTCCGGCGGGACCAGCATGGTGGGCGCCGACCTTGCTCACGAGGGGATTACCACATCCATGGAGGAAGCCATCCGCCTCAACGTGGCCGCGGTCGGCATCTCGATCTTCGTTGGGAGTGACTACGAGCACGACTCCCTGCTCAATCTGAGCGCGCTGGTCAATGAGGGCGAGAAGTACGGCATCCCGGTCATGGCGGTGACCGCGGTGGGCAAGGAGCTGGAGAAGCGGGATGCCCGCTATCTCTCGCTGTGCTGCCGCATCGCCGCCGAGCTGGGAGCGCGGGTGGTCAAGACCTACTGGTGCGAGGACTTCGACAAGGTGACCGGCGGCTGTCCGGTTCCCGTGGTAATGGCCGGCGGGCCGAAGGTGGACACTGAGCTGGAGGTTTTCCAGTTCGTACGCGACGGCCTCGACAAGGGCGCCATTGGCGTGAACCTGGGCCGGAACGTGTGGCAGAACGAGCACCCGGTGGCGGCCATCAGGGCGCTGCGCGCCGTCATCCACGAGAACGCGACGCCGCAAGAGGCACAGGGCATCTACGACAGCGTCAAGGGCGGGGAGCAGGGGTAACAAACAGCCCCTCGGACCGGTTGTCGACGCGATGCGCGCTTCGCATTGATGCAGTGGGAGGGATCGCCCCCAGCTTCATCCACCGATGCTGAGAAAGGGGCAGACACATGCGGGCCAACGTTCGTCCGGCGACGTTGAATGATACCGGGGCGATTGCCTCTATCCTGCGCGAGCTTGGCTGGTTCGCCCACATCAGTGGGGAATCAGCGGGCGACACGGAGGCGCGCGTGGCCCGGCACTTCGAGCTCTGCGGCGCCGATGACAGCCACACGGTGCTGGTGACGGAAGACGGGCGCGGCGAGGTCGCTGGCTATGTCGCCGTTCACTGGCTTCCGTACCTGATGCTGGGCGGTCCCGAGGGCTACGTGTCAGAGCTGTTCGTGCGCGAGGGCGCGCGTGGCTAGGGCGTCGGTCACCGCCTGCTGGAAGCCGTGAGGGAGCGGGCGGTGGAGCGCGGTTGCACGCGCCTCATGCTGGTCAACGTGCAGAGCCGCGAGTCCTACGAGCGGGGCTTCTACGCGAAGGCGGGCTGGAGCGAGCGTCGAGAGGTCTCGACTTTCGTTCTGCCGCTGCCGTAGCAGCGAGGACGCCGGGGTGTTTGATGGCAGTCGAGATATGTGACTATGTGGACGTGAGGCAGCGGGTGGAGGAGTTGGGGTGCAATGCTCCCACCGAACTCGCCGTCCTGCCCCGCAACTTCGATTCCGCGAGTTCGAAGGACGAGCTGTTCCACCAGAACCCCGTGCCGACCATGCGCACGCTGTGGCGTCGCGCCGGGCTCACCGAGACCAGGATCGAGAGAGAAGGCGAGAGATTCCCCTACGTTAAGGACACCGAGTTCGGGGGATGGCTCGGCCCCATCATTTTCGTCGGTG
>JAXHUA010000027.1:0-8258 GCA_034189695.1 Chloroflexota bacterium
GTACACCATCGCCTGGACCACGGCTGCGGTTCCCAGTGTGGGAGGGATACCGTTGAGACGGCGGTATTCCACCGCGCGTGGATTGTCCCAGGACTCGAAGATGCGCTTGACCGCACTCCTCACATGAGCCGCATCCCCTATGTTGAGAATCGTGTCCATCATTCCGGGCATCGACACCGGCGCTGAGGACCGCACCGATACCTCAAGCCCCTGTCCCAACCTCCTCCCCATCTCCACCTCCAGAGAGGCCATGGCTTCGCCGATCGCCTCATCGGGAAGGGCCCCGGTCTCACGCCATCTCTCGTATGCCTTGATGGGGACAACGAACCCCGGTGGAACAGGAAGGCCGAGGCCAGTCATTGCGACCAGATTGGCCCCCTTGTTCCCGAGCTCGGACCGCTCACTGAACTCACCATTCAACGGATAGACATGGCTCATTGAGATACCCCCTCACCAGCCGGGCTGATAATTACGTGTGTTTTCCCTGTCTGCCCGAAGACAGGCACACACAGTGACGGGCAATGCCCGTCGTGCCGATGATGCGCTCTTCTTACCCTCGAATCCGCAGCCCCTTGCTCCACGCTCGCGCACCTGCTAGGAAGAGGATGCCGGGGATGGAGCGGGCGTCTTCAACACCCTTTCTGAGAGATAGTCCTCATCCGCGACCTGCTCGTGTGGTGAAGCGCACTCTTCAGCTCCCACGCTGGTGCGCGCGGCAGGCAAATACATCTGCTCGGTGTATTCCTTCGCCATGCGCCGGGCTGAGAAGCAGTGTCCGCCCGTGCGAATGGCCTGCTTGACCACTCGAATCCAGCCACGTGGTATCCCGTTGAGGTCACGGTCGTAGTAGAGAGGCACGACCCTGTTCTCCAGGAGCTGGTATAGCTCATCGGCGTCGGCTTCATCCGCGTCGGTGGCGTCGCAGCTATCGACGTCGCGGCCAATGGCCCAGCCGTTGGCGCCGTCGTATGCTTCGTACCACCAACCGTCGAGCACGCTGAGATGGGGCACCCCATTCAGGGCCGCCTTCATGCCGCTGGTGCCGCTGGCTTCCTGAAGTTGCTGCGGTGTATTGAGCCACACGTCGACACCGTGCACAAGATAGCGTGCGGTGTGCATATCGTAGTCCTCTACGAAGGCAATGCGGCCGCCGAATTCAGGGCTCCTGGCAATGGAGTGGACTTGCTGAATCAGCAGCTTCCCAGGCTCGTCATGGGGATGGGCCTTGCCCGCGAAGACTATCTGGATAGGGCGCAGTTCGCCATAGAGCAGGCGCTTCAGCCGGTCAGCGTCTCGCAGGATCAGAGCAGCCCGCTTGTAGTGAGTGAAACGGCGGCTGAAACCAATGGTGAGTGCTTCGGGGTCGAGCAGGGCACCCATGGCCAGTACCTGTGCCGGCGACCCGTGGTCTTCGCTCCAGCGCCTGCGGGCTCGCTCCTGCACGCAGTTTATCAGCTTGCTCTTGAGCCACCGGCGTGCCACCCACATCTCCTCGTCGGGGATGTCTGCCACCCGGTCCCACAGCGCTGGTTCATCATGCCTGGCGAGCCAGTCAGCACCAAGATACTCCTCATAGAGCCGGGCCATCTGAGGCGCTATCCAGGTGGGAACGTGAACCCCGTTCGTCACCGAGCCAATAGGCACGTCTTCCTCACCCACGTCGGGCCAGAGACAGTGCCACATGCGGCGGCACATGGCACCGTGCAGTCGGCTCACCCCATTGCAGTGGTGAGCCATCCTCAGGCCGAGTACGGTCATGCTGAAGGACGTACTCTCCGTGTCTGATGTCCCCAGTTTCAGGAAGGCGTCTCGGTCAAGTCCGAGACGGCCCCAGTAGTCTCGGAAGTACCTTTCGATCAAGCCATGAGGGAAGACATCGTTGCCAGCGGCAACTGGCGTGTGCGTGGTGAACACAGTGCCGGCCCGCACCTCATTGAGCGCCTCGGCGAAGCTGAGACCCTTCTCCATCCATTCGCGGCACCGCTCCAGCATCATGAAGGCGGCGTGCCCCTCGTTGGCATGCCAGATCGACGCATCGACGCCTATTGCCCGGAGGATGCGCACGCCACCGATGCCCAGGACAATCTCCTGCTGCAGGCGTGTCTCAGCGTTGCCTCCATAGAGCCGCGCGGAGAGCTGGCGGTCTCCTGGGCAGTTCTCCTCAAGGTCAGTGTCCAGCAGATAGAGCTTGACCTGGCCGACGTTCACCTGCCACACAGCGATGCTCGTCGACCTCGACTCCAGCTCAACTCTCACCCTTAATGGCTGCTTCTGGCCGTCGAGCACCGGCGCGATGGGCGCCTCACTGAAGTCAAGCTGCGTATACGTTTCCTCCTGCCAGCCGTCCTCCGAGATGCGCTGATGGAAATAGCCCTGGGGGTACATGAATCCCACCCCGACCATCGGCAGGCCAAGGTCGCTTGCCTCTTTGCAGTAGTCGCCGGCAAGAACGCCCAGCCCACCGGCATAGAGAGGGAGGGAGTTGTGAACGGCGAACTCCATTGAGAAATAGGCGATAGTGTGCTGTCTGAGACCGGGGTGCTGTGTGGAGCACCATGTCCCGACTTCCGACATGGTGGCCTCGAAGTCGCTCATTACTGAGTCGTACTCCTGGAGGAAGCCAGGGTCTTCCGCAGCCACTGTCAGTCGATAGGGGGCAATCTGTTGTAGCAGCTTCACTGGATTATGGCCCGTGGCTTTCCACAAGGGCCGGTCCAGCACCTTGAACAGGTCACGTGCTTCCGCGTGCCAGCTCCACCACAGATTGTAGGCCAGCTTATCGAGCCCTGAGATACGCCTTGGAAGCTTCTGTCCTGACAGACTACTCATGGTCTCTCGCTTCCGGCAGTCGGCTTGGACACGGCCGTTTCGCCCTGTGGAGTGACCGTGCCTCCGACACCAATTGCGCTACCTGCGCCGCGAATGCACCTCAGCGCAGGGACTCAACTATATGAGTGCAAACGTGCCAGCACAACGGTGACAGCTACCTTCCAACGTTGGCGCTGGCACCCACATCTGAGCCGGGTTGCAGGGTCCCATGATGGCGGCGAGCCCGATGGACCTGCGGCAGCGGAGGCGGCCGGTCTGGACACGCTGGGAGTGCGGGTCGTGTCCTGCGCTGTCTGCGTTGATAGGGCTTCTTCAATCGCGAATGGACCCCGCCCGCTTCCACTATGAACGTGGCAAGGGACGTGCTATCATGTCCACCACAGGTGTCATTTGCGTGGCTCTCGGAAAATGCCAAGCGAAAGAGTCTTCTCCACCAACATGCCGGTACCGGTGCCGCCAGAGACGAATGCGCCCCCCGTCTTCCGAGACAGCCTCATACTAGTGACTCTCTCAATGCAGGAGAACGGGCCGGGCAACCTGCGAGGGTGCACCTGGTGAGCGAGCCCGTCAACGTCGTCGTAGGCGTGCCCATACACCGCGCTGGTGCCTATATTCTGGACAGGTTCCTGGCGAATCAGCGGGAAATCCAGCAGAAGTACCCAGCTTCCGAGTTGGTCTTCGCCACTGTCGAGGATGATTTCGCCGACGAGCTGGATGCCATGTTGGTCTCTGCGGGCATCAGGGGACAGGTGCTGCGCTACAAGACGGTGAAGCCTGCCCATGCTCGCTCCAGGGCGTGGAATATCGCCTGCGGGCGGGAGGCGATACGCGGCTATGTGCTCTCTCAGACAAGTGCGCAGTACCTGTTGTGCCTCGATTCCGATATGACATTCGATCCGGCGGTCATTGAGATAATGGAACGGGAAATCCAGCGCCACGACGCCGTGTTCAGCGGATATGTGACCAAGATGGGGCCGAAGTGGGGTGGACTTGCTCTCACTGCGGGCGGCTGTTGCATGCTCACGAGAAGCACTGTGGAGCGATTGATATTCCGATGCATTGAGTTCAGGAACGGCGGCTTCCTGTATGACGACACTATGCTTGAGCTGGACTTGATGCGGGCGCGCTGCAGGACGAGGAAGGGTTTCTTCGTGTCGACGAGTCACTACAGGCTTGAGGGGTCGGCCAGGCATCTTCATCCGCAGAGGGTGGGGATGGTGAAGAGAATGGCGAACACTACGATCGTGAGATACCCCCTGATCAGGTGCAGCGTTATGCTGGAGCGCGATATCCCGTTGGAGCTGCGAGCCGTTCTGCGCGGGTTGCTGGACACTCTGGGCCGCCGCCGCCCACAGGCCTCAGACGAATGCTGAGGTACTCGGCCCGCCGCGGTTTGTGGCAGCCACTCGGTGCGCGGAGCCGACTTGAGTTTGATGCTGACAGAGGGGGGGGCACATAATGAACGTTCTTGTAACAGGGGGAGCCGGTTTCGGCGGAAGCGGCCTGGTGAAGGAGCTACTTCGCAAGGGCGAGAGGGTGACCGTTGTCGATGCGACGGGTGCTCTCATGGCCGAGAGGCTCTACGACGTGCTGGAAATGGAGAACCTGTGCTACTCCTGGAAGGCGATTCACGACATCAAGGCCGATGACATTGCGGGACACGACGTCGTGATCCACTTCCAGGCCCAGGCGGACGTACCGATGGGTTTCGAGAGCCCCATGTGGACGACGTACCAGAATGTGATGGGGACTGTGGCTCTGCTCGAAGCCTGCCGGTTGAGCTCGCCTCAGAAGGTTATCTACGCTGGGTCGGGAAATGAGTTGGGAAGGCCTCACTACCTGCCTATAGATGAGGAGCATCCTCTGACGCCTCACAATCCATACTCATTCTCCAAGGCGGCCGCTGAGCTCGCGTGCTGGTCCTGGCAACGCTGCTACGCTCTCCCCGTGATGGTCGTCAGCAACGGCGTGGTCGTTGGGCCAGGCATGAGGAGAGAGATCTTCATCTTCAAATGGCTGTGGGCCATAGCCCATGACAGGGAGCTGGTCATCCAGGGGGGCGACCAGACCAGGGACGTGACCTTCGTTGATGATGTTGTGGATGCGTGGTTGAGGTGCGTGTATGCACCGCCCGAGGATGTCGTCGGCGAGAAGTTCCAGGTCTCATATGGTGAGGAACACACTCTGGTTGAGATAGCCGAGATGTGTTTCGAAGTGACAGGCAAGCGAGCGAAGATAGCCCACGTGCCTCACCGCCCCGGGGAAACGGGTCAACGGGAGTGCTTCACCAACGAGAAAGCGCGAAGAGTCCTGGGCTATTGCCCGCAGGTCCCGCCCAGGGATGCTATCAGGCTGACATGGGATTGGATGAAGGGACTGCTGGACCGGCAATGATACACCCGTGGCGACATGGGGGCGCACTCCTATCAGCGCGAACCCGGCTCTGGCTGGCCCGGCACAGGGTGGCACAGTCCGCAGTGTCCCGGCAAAGGTATCGTGTGACAGAAGCGGTTCAAGTGGCCGAATACCCGTCGCTGGAGGCGGTCGACGTCCGCTTGGAGCTCGGCCAGCTCGGCAATCCTGTGAGACTGGGCGAAGTCCTCTGTCACCTGTCGGTGCATCTGCTCGTGCCTGTCCAGGTCGGCCTCGTTCTCAGCCACTGCAATGGTGATTGAGCACCAGCGGAGGCCGTACAGGCGGTCAGAGATCTGATAGGGATCGTATTCCGGAGCGCGGAAGACCCCCGGCCCTTCAACAAGGGCAACGCATACAGCCGCGGCAAAGTCGGCAGTAAGACCAGGGCTCGTCTCGTCGCCCCGGAGAAGCTTTGCCTGCATCCGGCTCTCGACCTCATGACGCACGGCTTCCAGCAGTCCGCGGCACTCGGCAAGGTAGTGCCTGGACTGTTCCTTCCACAGGTCGATGTCCGAGACCGTCTGCGCCAGGTTGCCGGTATTGAGGTGGCTCAGCAGCGCCTGAAAGAGCGAGCCGCCGCCCTCGCTGTCCTCGTCGGGAACGATGACGTCGATGTTGCCGTCCTCGGTGACCTCCCACCGCAGCAGGCCTCCCTGCCTGGGCACCCCAGGCAGGGACGGGCGGAAGATGTCGAAGGCCGTCGGCAGTCGTACGTCGTCCATCAGTTGGGTGGCGATCGCTTTGATGTCCTGCATGTGCGCCGCCAGTTGCTCCGTCGAGATTGACAGTCGAGCCTCGTCAAGTGCGCTCTCCGCCAGCACCTTCATGGCAACGTCGAATTCCTTCCTTCGGTTCCGAACGAAGCGGATCCCGCGTCGCGGGTACGCGGTGCCCTCCATGTCGGTGAGTACCGCCGTGTCGTCGAGGCCCAGCAGAAAAAGCCTGAACAACCGCTCCAACTCTTCAGGCGATGGATAAGGTTTCCCTTTCACGATGATGAACCTCGTGCATGCGTTGTGCGCCGGCGTCGCAGACGCGTCAAGTGAAAGTATAGGTGCGCTTCCTCTGATGCGCAACCCGAATGGCGACATAGTGGAGGGGGGTATGAACGGCGAACTCGATTGACGGACAAACGGTGGAGCGGCTTCTTTCAGGGACTTCACTCGTTCGTGGCTAGACCATGATGAGTACGCTTATCATGGCCGTTGACCACAGTATGTCCGTTGGAAGGTGGGCTGAGCAGGTGGAGTCGAAGAGCAGGTCGGCACGGGCCGGGAACTCCTGGTCGTTCTTCCACAGGACGAGCACAACGGGTACGCGGGGAAAGGGGAATAGCCTCAACGACGCGTCGCCGAAATCGAGTCGCTCGCCCCCGAGCTCTAGCCCCCTGCGTACGAATGCCTCAGCGTCGTCTCCGTATCTACCGGCCACCTTGTCCAGCGGGAGCGCGTGTGATCCACCCCGGAAGAGCAGCCCGTCACGCATGTGGCTGGGGTTGATCAGACTGCCCGATAGAGGCATGTCTCTGGCCTGGACCATGTACCACAGGACGGAGAGCCTGGAGTAGTAGTGGAACTCAATAAGCAGGAAGCGGGCGACGGAGGAATCTCCCCACATCCTCCTGTCTTCAGTGGAGACATGAATCGGCTTGCCGTACATGTCCAGGGTAAACGTGTGGGAGGAGGCGTTGTAGCATGCCCCGGTTCTCCGGGCGACATCCTGTGGGGACAGGGTGGCCAGGATGCCCCAGGCTCTCTCTTCACCTTCCAACCAGCCTTGCCCTTCACCGACCAGCACGGGCCTGCTGTATCGGAATGCAGCATGCTTGTTCAAGCCGGAGCCGTCCAATGGATTGAGTGCTGCACCGACAGTCGCGTGCCGCAGGTACGGGACCCGGTGGTAACCCCATGCGGGTCCTCCTGCCACGCTGCGGATTGCCACGGCGGGTCACTCGCTGTCCTCGCATAGCAGTCGCTCCCGCACGACCTTCAGGTTGACGACGTCCTCTTTGTTGTACTCCAGCAGAAGGGCCAGCGCGTCCTCGTCACCATGCCGCTTGTAGCGCCGCCACAGCAGCACCGCGTCGAATCCGTTAAGTCCGGCAAGCTCTCTCGAGATGCCCAGTTGACGCTCTACCGCCTTCAAGCCCCCTTTGAGGCCGTTCCTCCAGCAGTCATACATGAGGTCGTGGTGGTGGAACAGGGCTTCGAGGTCGACGTCGAGGTGGGCGTGCAGGAAGGGGAGGTCAAATCTGCTGCCGTTGTAGGTGTAGAGCGTGCTCACGCCTTCCAGAGCTTCGAGCAGCGCCTGCTGGCTCACCGCTTCGCCCACGAGTTGCACCATCCTGCTGCTCCGGTGGTCGACGAGGTACATGCCGACCACTGTAATCCGGTTGTACCAGCGAGAGAGGCCCGTGGTCTCAATATCAAGGTACGCCTCGATCACTGTGTCCGGCCCCCTCCTCTAGATAGGCTGCTCATGCTGTCTCAGGACGCGACGGTGGTGGCTACCGGGTCCATCCGCGCTCAATCCTGACTCTCGAAAGCGGCGACAGAGTCCAGGGCGCTTTGTCCATGCCTCAAACGGGTCTGGACACACATCATCACTGGGGTACAAGCTGTCTCGAGCGGCTCAGGGGTGGAGACTGTCGCGACTCATCGGGCTTTCACTTCCCAGCGGTCAACGGGTTCTGGCCGGGCCCGTTCTGACCTTCGGCGGACTGGGACCTGTACAGCACTCTAGCAGTGGCACCAATCGTTCGTCAACCCCTGCGTGCGAGCAGCGTATTGTTTCATCCTGTCGCTGTAGTGCGTGGCCGTGCTTGTGACGGGCCTGCCCTCGGGGTGGACTTCGCCGACTGATGCAGGCGGCACGTCTGTGGTGTCAGGGGGAGTCCCGTGTTGCGTCAATAGAAAGTGTTACCGAACGGTGGTTGGTTGCCTCATAAATGAGGTTACCGAAGCCTCCTTTCCTTGGGCATGCTCAGCCATGGCCCATAGTGTTTCCAGTTGACG
>JAXHUA010000028.1:0-2634 GCA_034189695.1 Chloroflexota bacterium
TACGGGTTGTGGTTGTAGACTGCAAACCGGTCCAGCGTCCCGGCACCCAGCTTCCTCTTGAAGTCCTCATACGTATGGGCGCCGTGAGAGCCCGTTGCGCACACGAACCTGATTGCCTCATCCGCGACGCCCGCCGCGTGCAACTCGCCGATAACGTGGGGCACCAGTCCGCCAGCCTTCGTTGGCCGCGACAGGTCATCGAAGACTATGGCCACCTCACGTTTGCCCCTGGCCAACTCGCGGAGCGGTGCCGTGCCGACGGGCGTGCGCAGGACTCCCTGTATGTCCTCGTCCTTTATGCGCGCCGCACCATGACCGTTCATCCGGCACGGGACGACGTCCCACGAATCGGGGAACTCAAGCTCGAGTTCCCCGCCGTCAAACCAGAGCTGCCTTGGAACTGACATTGTCTTGGTGACCACTGGTGTCCTCCTCCGTCCGTTTCCCGCCCCTGTCTGCACACCTATGAAATGCAGCGGGGTTGCTGGTCGCCGCACTGCATCAGCGTAGCCATCAGGGCGGCACCCCACGCCGCCACTATCTGCGGGCGCGGCGGGACCAGCAAAGTGGTCCTGAGCTCGTCCTCGAGGCACTTGACGAGACCGGCGTTGAGCGCCCCGCCTCCGCACACAGCGCACGGCCCATTGAACTCTATTCGCTTTGTGAGGGATGTTATCTTGTCCGCCAGGGCCTTGTTGACGCCCGCGGCGATGTCTTCCTTGCGCGCACCTTCAGCGACCCTGGTGACCGCTTCGGACTCCCCGAACACAGCACACCCGGTGTTGAACATCACGGGTTCCTCCGACCTGAGAGAGAGCGCCCCGAAGTCCTCGAGGGCGATGCGCAGCACGTTGGCGATCACCTCAACGAACTGACCACCGCCAGCAGCGCACTTCTCGGTAACGGCGAAATTCGCCACCCTGCCGTTCCAATCCACCTGTATGACTCTGCTTGATTGAGCTCCCAGGTCGATCACAGCCCTGGCCGACGGGAAGATGTCATGTATACCTCTGGCTGTGCATACTATGTCACTGGCCCACTTGGAGGCGAAGTCCACGTTACCGGCGCCAATGCCGGTGGCGGCGGCAGCCGCGACTTCGTCCTGAGCCAGCTTCGCCCTGGCCAGCAGCTCACGCCGCAACGCCTGCGCGGTCGCGCGATAGTCCGCGCCCGAGAGGACCATTTGGAAGGCGGCAAGCTCGCCGTCCTTCATCACGACTCCCTTGCTGTACCCAGAGCCGATGTCAATCCCCATGTAGCAGGCCATCACGTTCCCTCGCCTATGTGAAGAACCTGGCTCTCTCCAGACTGCGCTGTGGCGCCGGCACAGGTTCACCCTTCGCTACGTGCTCGGCCGCCAGTATGGCCGCGCCCAGCGCACCCGTCGTCAGCGGGTCTTCGGGGACAAGAAGGTCACAGCCGAGGTGGTCGGCCATCGCCCTGACAACGCCGCCGTTCATGGCCACCCCACCGGTCAGCACTACTTCGGACTCGACGGTGAGCCTCCGTGCCAGCGAGGCCACTCTGCTGGCCACCGCATCGTGAAGGCCGGCAACAACATCCTCAAGAGGCACCCCTTCGGACAGCCGGGCCACTACCTCCTGTCGTGCGAAGATGGTGCACACGTTGCTGATACTGACCCGCGTGGTCGACAGCGAGGAGATGTCGCCCATTTCCTCGACGCTGATGCCCAGCGCCGCGGCGATGACTTCAAGGAACCTCCCGGTCCCGGCAGCGCACTTGTCATTCATGACGAAATCGACTGCCCTTCCCCCGTTGAGCCTGATGCACTTCGCATCCTGCCCGCCAATGTCGATAACCGTCCTCGCACCGGGAAACAGACTCGCCACGCCTTTCGCGTGACACGTTATCTCCGTTATGTGGCGGTCGGCAAAGGGAACGTTCAGCCGGCCGTAGCCTGTCGCCACGACGCCTGCAATCTGCTCAAGCCGAGCACGGGCCTGGTCCAGCGCCGCCCGCACCACTTCATCGGCCAGCCGTCGGTGCTCCGGCCCGGTGGGCCCCTTCACGACGGAGGCCGTATGTCCCTCGCCATCAAGGAGGACAACCTTGGTCATCGTGGAGCCTATGTCGATTCCGGCGAAATACACTTGCCCTTCTGCAGCCACTGTCTCAACCTATTGTCTCAACGAAAGCCTCTATCCTCGTCCTCAAGGGCGCCAGGGCTCCCCGCGAGTAATCGTACTCGATGTAGGTGCTGGGAATGCCAATGCTGTCGAAGTAGTCTCTCAGCGACGGGACTTCAAAGCCGAAGGGATCGCAGTACCTGACCAGCAGGATGACGGCCCCATCGACATGCCACTCCTCGGCGAGATGCCTGAGGTAGCCAAACCTGGACTCCAGGTCCCCCGAATAGAGCTTGGCCGTCTCGCCGACGACGGCCTCTCTGAAGGTGCGAGCACACGTGACCTCGTGAAGGTAGTGGTGGGCCAGCCCGTCCAGCGGGTCCCCGGTCAGTTCCACCTCGCCCCGATAGGGCCTCATACCGCCGCAACTCTCGTCCATCACCACGTTGGCCCGGGCCTCCAGCACCTCCATGACTTCGGCATCATCAAGCGTGCTGCTCACGACCAGGAGTCGTGCCTCCTTCGCCTGCGGACCATCCGGTCGCTT
>JAXHUA010000029.1:0-4172 GCA_034189695.1 Chloroflexota bacterium
CACGGTGGCCTCTTCTGATTCGCTAGTCACTGCTCCCTCCTTCCAGTTGCTTCACCCTGGCATCCAGCACATATACCAGGGCCGTAAGATTTGCGTTGAGGACGTTCACCAGGCCGACGATGGGCCCCTTCATGCCGCCCAGCACCTGCGCCAGAAGCACCTCCTTGGGCGGCATCGTAGCGAGACTGGTGACCTCCGCGGCGCTGAGTACCCTAGTGTTCACCAGGCCGCCCCTGATCCTCAGAATGCTTCCCGAGGAGCGAATGTACTCGAGCAGGGCTTTGGCCGGCTCGGTGATGTCGTCATAGCCGAACGCGACTGCTGTGGGGCCTTCAACGATCTGGGTGAACTCGGTTCTCCCCGCGTCCTCGGCCGCGAAACGAGCCAGGGTGTTCTTTATTACGCGGTACTCGACCTGGCGCTGGCGGAGCCGGCGACGCAACTCTGTCATCTCGACCACGGGCAGTCCTCGATAGTCGGTGCTGATGGCGACCTTGCACCGCGAGAGCCTGTCCGCCAGCTCTGTGACCACTTCCTTCTTCTGATCCTTGTGCATGCACACCTCCGAAATCAACGACGAAGCCCCTGCGCCAGGGACACAAGGGCTCCTTCCCTTTGCCTCGGCGGGCAACTGATTAAGCCAAAACGGCACCCGCTGTCTACGGCGCGTAGGTGAGTGTCTTCAGTTGTGAATCACTAAGGAGCGCGAAGCTCCTGTATTGCCTTCACGTCGAGCTTGATTCCCGGGCCCATCGATGTGGCCAGGGAGGCACTCTTAATGTACTGTCCCTTGGCCCCGCTTGGCTTGGCGCGGACCACCGCCTCGACCAGGGCAGCCAGGTTGTCCATCAGGCTGTCCGCCTCGAAGCTGAGTTTGCCCACGGGAAGGTGAATGACGGCCGTCTTGTCGATACGGAAATCGACGCGACCCTTCCGGGCATCGGCAATCGCTCTCGGCAGGTCCTGTGGGGGAACGATGGTTCCGGACTTCGGGTTCGGCATCAGTCCACGGCGGCCAAGTACCTTGCCCAGTTTGGAGACCTTGCCCATCACGTCGGGTGTGGCGATGGCAACGTCGAAATCCAGCCAGCCTTCCTCGATTCTCTTGACAAGGTCATCGGCGCCAGCGTAGTCGGCCCCGGCCTCCTCCGCCGTCCTCTCGCCCTCACCCTGGGCGAACACCAGGACCCTCACCTGCTTGCCCAAGCCGTGGGGAAGGCTGGCAACGCCCCTAACCTGCTGGTCGGCGTGACGAGGATCGAGCCCCATGTTGAGATGGAGTTCCACCGTCTCGTCGAATTTGGCGTAGGCGGTCTCCTTCGCCAGGTCTATCGCTTCCTTGGGCTCGTACTCCTTGGCGCGGTCCATAAGCTTGACCGCGTCCTGATACTTCTTTCCCCTCTTGGCCATCAGTCAACCTCGATTCCCATACTGCGCGCGGTGCCTTCGACCATTCGCATGGCACCTTCGACGTCGGCGGCGTTAAGGTCCTTCATCTTGAGTTCGGCGATCTCACGGACCCTGTCCCTGGGCAGCTTGCCGACCTTCTCAGTGTTGGGCATGCCGCTTCCCTTCTCAACGTTGAGGGCCCTGCGGAGCAAGTCGGCCACCGGCGGGCTCTTGAGGACGAAGCTGAATGAGCGGTCTTGATATATGGTGATCTCCGCCGGGACGATGGAGCCAGCCTGGGACGCAGTGCGGTCGTTGTACTCCTTGCAGAATCCCATGATGTTACAGCCATGCTGGCCCAGGATAGGGCCGACAGGGGGAGCTGGGCTCGCCTGGCCCGCAGGGAGCTGCATCTTAATGATTGTCTTGACCTTCTTCTTCGCCAATCCGACCCTCCGTCACCATGAGCGGCGACTCGCCTTTCTTGCTGCCCCGAGAGCGAGCGGCCTCACAAAACCCTTCCCTAGAGCCTCTCCACCTGAAGGAAATCGAGTTCCACAGGCGTTTCCCGTCCAAAGAAGGAAACGAGCAACCTCACCTTGCCCTTCTCCTCGTTGATACCGTCGACTATGCCTATGAAATCGTAGAAGGGGCCGTCTACAACGCGGACGCTGTCACCCTGGGCGAAGCCGACCTTGACGCGAGGTGTCTCGGCTCTCATCTGATCGAAGATAGTGTCCACCTCGCTGTCCTCGAGAGGGACCGGCTTGGTCCCGGCACCAACGAAGCCAGTCACGCCGGGGGTGTTGCGAACCACGTTCCAGCTCTCAGCGGTCAATTCCATCTCAACCAGGATGTAGCCCGGGAAGACCTTCTTGGCGGTAGTCTTCCTCTGCCCATCCTTCATTTCGATCACGTTTTCCGTCGGGATGACGACCTGGGCTATCTGGTCGCCCGCATCCATGGACTTGATGCGCTGCTCCAGATTGGTCTTGACCCTCTGCTCGTACCCCGAGTACGTGTGGATCACATACCACTGTTTGTCGTTCTTGCTCATTGTTGCCCCAGGCAAAGCAAAACCCCGCGATGGGGTATTCACCGCTTCACCTCGTTTCCACCTGTCCCTACCATAGCAGACTGACCAGATAAGTGAAGCCCAGGTCGATGGCGCCGAGAATCACGCCGACGCTACCCGATATAGCGATGACCATCAGCGTCAGCCGCCTGGTCTCATTGCGAGTGGGCCAGACCACCTTCTTGAGTTCAGCTACAACCTCGCGAAAGTACGCCGGAATTCGACTCAACCGCGGAACACCACGTCTCGCAGTTGCAGCCTCCTTCTTCATAGCCTATCTGACCTCTCGGTAGACAGTGTGTCTGCGACAGCGAGGGCAGTACTTCCGCAATTCCAGGCGGTCCGGGTCATTCCTCCTGTTCTTGCTGGTTGTGTATGTTCTCTCCTTGCACTCAGTGCAGGAGAGATTGATGATGATCCTTACGCTTCCCTTTTTCGCCAATCGGCATTCACCCTACTCAATCACTTTGGCGACAGCGCCAGCACCCACGGTCCTTCCGCCCTCACGGATAGCGAAGCGCAGTCCTTCCTCCAGCGCTACAGGTTCGATCAGCTTGATTCTCATGGTGATGTTGTCCCCAGGCATGACCATCTCCACGCCGTCGGGTAGCTGGATGGTTCCGGTAACGTCGGTGGTTCTGATGTAGAACTGAGGCTTGTACCCGGTGAAGAACGGCGTATGCCTGCCGCCTTCGTCCTTGGTCAGCACGTACACCTGCGCGTCCGCCTCAGTATGTGGCTTCACCGTGCCCTTGGCGGCCAGCACCATGCCCCGGAGGATGTCGTCTCTCTCTACTCCCCTCAAGAGGCAGCCAACTGCGTCGCCAGGCTCGGCGCGATCCAGCGTCTTGTGGAACATCTCCAGGCTGGTGACCACGATGCTCCGCGTCTCCTTCAAGCCCACGATATCCACCTCGGTGCCAGGCGTGATGACGCCTCGCTCGACGCGCCCCGTGGCGACCGTACCTCGTCCCTTGATGCTGAACACATCTTCGACGGGCATGAGGAACGGCTTCTCGGTGTCGCGGACTGGAGTCTTGATGTAGTCGTCCACCGTGTCCATGAGTTGCCATATTCGGCCGCACCACTCGCACTCCCTCTTGCCGCAGCCGCACTCCAGGGCCTTGAGGGCACTCACCCTGATGATCGGGATCTCCTGACCGGGGAAGCCGTAGTGGGGAAACACCTCTTCCCGCAGCTCGAGCTCGGTTACTTCCAACAACTCCTCGTCATCAACCATGTCTATCTTGTTGAGACAGGCGATTATGGAGGGGACCTCGACCTGATGCGCCAGAAGGAGGTGCTCTCTTGTCTGAGGCATGACGCCGTCATCGGCGGCGATGACCAGTATGGCGCCGTCCATCTGAGCTGCACCGGTAATCATGTTCTTGATGTAGTCCGCGTGGCCAGGGCAGTCGACGTGTGCGTAGTGGCGTTTCGCCGTCTCGTACTCGATATGCGCAATGGCAATTGTGAGGCCTCTGGCCTTCTCTTCGGGGGCATTGTCAATGCTCTCGAAAGAACGATACGATGTGCTTCCCAGATCGGACAGCACCCTGGTGATTGCCGAAGTCAAAGTGGTCTTGCCGTGGTCAACGTGACCAATGGTGCCTACGTTAATGTGTGGTTTCGTCCTCTCGTAGACTTTCTTCGCCATCTTGCCTCCTGTCCCGTGTTAGCTTAAGCCCACAGCCAGATTTGAACTGGC
>JAXHUA010000003.1:0-2314 GCA_034189695.1 Chloroflexota bacterium
ACCGTCAACTGGAAACACTATGGGCCATGGCTGAGCATGCCCAAGGAAAGGAGGCTTCGGTAACCTCATTTATGAGGCAACCAACCACCGTTCGGTAACACTTTCTATTGACGCAACACGGTCTTCACACCCCTGCGTGGCTGAAGCTCTTAGTGTTCCCTCCCGTGTGCAATTTCGGCTATCTCCCATTGTATCACTTCGCGTTCCCCCTGGTTCTCCCCAGACGGAACCCGCGGCCCACATGAGCCAGGCCACAGGCTATGTCGAAGGCCGCTCACTGCGCCGGTGCTGACCGGCCGTTACCTCGCCTCTGCCAAGTCTTGCCGGGCATGGCCCTGGACGTTCCGGGCCCAGCCAGCATTGCCGACGTGGCCGGCGCAGGAGCCGTCCTGCGCGTGAGTTCTGCGAAGGTCGTCTTGACATCACCCCCTGGCAAATGATTAAATCTAAGGTGAAATGCCCCCACTGGGGCTTTCATCTGGCGAGGAACAATTTTGAAAGGGGGATACGAGACTATGCCCAATATGATTGTCTGTGTTAAGCAGATACCTGACCCGGAGGCGCCAGCCGGGAGCTTCAGGGTTGACGAAGCAGCCAACGCGGTAGTCCCGGCCGCCAGCGTGTCGCAGGTGGTGAGCCCGTTTGATGAACAGGCGGTAGAGGCAGCGCTGCGGCTCAAAGACGAGCATGGCGGCACTATCACCGCTGTCAGCCTGGGCAAGGACTTCGTGATGGACGTCATCAAGAAGCCACTGGCCATGGGCAGCGATGAACTGGTCCTGCTTCAGGACCCGGCCTTCGAGGGCGGCGACAGCCGGTCGACGGCCTATGCCCTGGCAATGGCCATTAAGAAGATAGGCGACTTCGACATCGTGTTCTGCGGCCGACAGGCGGCGGACTGGGATGCCGGTCAGGTGGGCTCGGGCATTGCCGAGTTCCTCGGCGTGCCCAGTGTAACCGTGGCCAAGAAGGTCGAGTGGCTTGACGGCAAGGTGAAAGTGGAGAGAGTGGTGAGCGACGGCTACGAGGTGATCGAGGTCTCGCCGCCGCTGGTAATCACGGTATCGAACGAGCTCGGTGAGCCGCGATACCCCAAGCTGAAGGGAATCATGGCAGCATCGAAGAAGCAGGTGCCGACGTGGGCGGCGGCGGATATCGCGGCCGACGCCTCGCAGGCTGGTGCTGCTGGCGCGCGCATTAAGCTCCTCAAGGTATTCCAGCCAGTCAAAGAGGGCAAGTGCGAGATTATCGAGGGAGATAGTCCGGAGGAAGCGGCAGCCGCCCTGGCGCTGAAGCTCCGAGAGGTCAAGCTCGTCTAGTCACATGTTGCAGGATGTTCGAAGGAGGTTAGTATAGTGGCTGATAACAAAGGCGTGATGATCGTCGGTGAGATTGTCGAAGGTAAACTCGCCGCGATAACGGCAGAACTTCTTGGTGGTGGCCGCAAGCTCGCTGATGCCCTTGGAGAGGAGCTTTCGGCGGTTGTGATGGGAAGCGGCGTCGCTGATCTGGCGAAGGAGGCAGTCGCGTTCGGCGCGGACAAGGTATACGTGGTGGACGATGCGCTTCTGGCTGACTATCGTACGGACAGCTATGTCGCCGCCATGGAGAAGGTGATCAAAGAGGTGGCACCGAATATCGTCCTCATGGGACAGACCGCGACGGGGCGCGACCTTGCCCCGCGGCTGGCCTTCAGGCTCGACACGGCGACCGCCATGGACTGTCTTGAACTCGCCATTGATCCCAACTCGAAGCTGCTGCTCATGACCCGCAGCGTTTACGGCGGCAATGCCATGGGCACCTACGTATGCGAAGGGACGAAGCCCCAGATAGCTACGGTGAGGGCCAAGGCAATGGACCCGATGGAGCGTGACGACTCCAGAAGCGGTGAGGTGGTCACCATTGACGCCGGAGTTGACGCCTCAGCGGTCAGGACCAGTATCGCCGAGAAGGTCAAGGAAGAGGTTGAAGGAATCAAGCTGGAGGACGCGGAAGTCATAATCTGCGGCGGACGCGGCATTGGTGGCCCCGAGCCCTTCAAGGACCTCGAGGAACTGGCGAAGGCTCTGGGAGGCGCCGTGGGTGCGACGAGACCGCCGTGCGACAACGGCTGGGTGCCCTCAGCAATGCAGGTCGGCCTCACCGGCAAGATCGTGAGTCCCACGCTGTATATTGCGGTGGCGCTCTCCGGTGCCAGCCAGCACCTGGCGGGGTGCTCCGGCTCGAAGAACATCGTTGCCATCAACAAGGACCCCGAGGCGAACATCTTCAATATAGTCCTTAAGCCTGATAGCCTCTGCTTTTTTAACCCCAC
>JAXHUA010000030.1:0-7917 GCA_034189695.1 Chloroflexota bacterium
CTTCGACAGGCTCAGGGCGAACGGAATCGCCTCTGCCGTTCGTGGTGAGCCTTCGAACCTTGTCCCGAGCGAAGTGAGGGGCATGAAAACGGCCCCGGGCGTTTCACCCTCAGGCCGCCACTCTCCTTTGTCATTGCGAGGCGCTGCCCCCTTCGTCATTGCGAGGCGCGGAGCGCCGAAGCAATCTCGGGGTGGGGCGTACCCGCGTCCCAGCGCACCGCCGGGATTGCTTCGCTGCGCTCGCAATGACAGGGTGGGCCGGTGGCTGCGCTCGCAATGACAGGGTGGGCCACCGTCCGGCCTTGCCTTTGTTAAATGGGTAGCCTGGAGCATCTGCTCCAGGTGGGGTGGGAGCCGATGCTCCCACCTACCCGGGAAATCCGGCCGCTCGTGCCGCGCGCCATTCGCGGGTTGCACAACGCCCAGCCTGTGCATTATACTGCAATGTTAAGCTTTTCTTGCCATTTGAAGCTGGACCATGACCACAAAACGTGACTACTACGAGGTTCTCGGGGTGGACAAATCCGCGTCCGCCGGCGAGATAAAGCGGGCGTTCCGCAAGCTGGCGTTCCAGTACCATCCCGACCGCAACCGTGAGGACGGGGCGGAGGAGAAGTTCAAGGAGGTCAACGAGGCCTACGAGGTGCTGTGCGACCCGGAGAAGCGGGCCGCGTACGACCGATTTGGCCATGCCGGGGCCGGGTTCGGCCAGGGCTTCGGTCAGGGGTTCGGCGACTTCAGGGGCTTTGACGATGTGTTCGGCGGTCTGGGGGACATCTTCGACACCTTCTTCGGCGGCGCCACCACTGCCACCAGGCGCGGCCCGGAGCGAGGCAGCGACATCCGCTACCGGGTCTCCATCTCCTTCGAAGAGGCGGTCTTCGGCTGTGATCGACAGATCGAGGTGCAGCGTGTTGAGAACTGCTCGCGGTGCCACGGCACGGGCAGCGAGCCGGGGCACGACCCGGAGCGTTGCCCCGAGTGTGGTGGGACGGGGCAGGTGCGGCGGGTGCAGCGGAGCGTATTCGGCCGCTTCGTGAACATCACCGCGTGCGAGCGGTGTCATGGCCAGGGACGCATCGTCACCACGCCGTGCAGCCAGTGCCGCGGCGGCGGCCGCGAGAAGAAGCGCCGCAAGATCGCGGTCAGGGTCCCGGCTGGCGTCGATGATGGCTCGCAGATCCGCATGAGCGGCGAGGGCAACGCCGGCTCGCGCGGCGGCGGCCCGGGGAACCTGTACGTCGGCATCGAGGTGGAGCAACATTCCTTCTTCAAGCGGCGCGGGGACGATATCCTCTACGACCTGCCGGTCAACTTCGTCCAGGCGGCGCTCGGCGACGAGGTCGAGGTACCTACTGTCGATGGGCCGGTGAAGGTAAAGGTGCCGGCGGGGACTCAGACCGGCAAGCTGGTCAGGCTCAAGGACAGGGGCGTGCCACATCTGAGGGGCGGCGGCCGCGGCTCGCAACTGGTGATGGTCCACGTGGTCACCCCCGAAAGCCTGAACAAGGAGCAGCGCCGCCTCCTTGAGGAGCTGAAGAAGACCCTCGGCGAAGCCGCAATGCCCCGGGACTCTAAGGGGCTTTTCGACCGGCTGAAGGACATGTTCGAGGTGTGACCGGGAGCGCCCGGGCGCTCCAGCCGACACTTCAGCGACTATGCCGGGCCCGGGAGGGCCCGTTTCATTGAAAGGATAGTGGTGGCACGCGCCTGGCCCCGGGGTGGACGCGCAGGCGGTGTGCCGCCGTGAGCGAGTGTGTATGCACCGTTTCTTCATTCCGGCGCAGTGGATCGAAGGCAACGCGGTCGTCATTGAGGGCGCGCAGGTCCACCAGCTCAGGGACGTGCTGCGGCTGTCCGCTGGTGACCGGATCGTGGTGCTGGACAACAGCGGCGTGGAGCGCGAGGTGGAGTTGCAGGCCGTGGAGCGGGGCCGCGCTTCGGGCGTTGTCAGGGGCAGCAGGACGGCGGCGGAGCCGCGCACCAGCATCACCCTGTACCAGACACTGCTCAAGGGCAGCAGGTTCGAGTTCGTCATCCAGAAGTGCACCGAGCTTGGCGTGGCTGGCTTCGTTCCCGTGCTGTCCGAGCGCTGTGTCCCGCGGGATGCGGGTGCGGCGACGGAGCGCCGGCTGGAGCGATGGCGTCGCATCATCGTCGAGGCGGCGGAGCAGTCGAAGCGGGGCAGGCTCCCCACCCTCAGTGGGGTGATGTCCTTCGAGCAGGCGTGCCAGTCGGCGACGGGGCTTTCGCTGCTGCCGTGGGAGGAGGAGCGGGCGCTGGGCCTGCGGGTGGTGGTGCAGAGAGAGCTTGCGCCGGGTGAAAACCCGGTGGTGAGCTTGTTCGTCGGTCCTGAGGGCGGGTTCACAGCGTCCGAGGTGGCGTTTGCCCGTGGCTGCGGCGTGGTGCCGGTATCGCTCGGCAGCCGGGTGCTGCGTGCCGAGACGGCCGGGCTGGTGGCCGCGAGCGCGGTTTTCTATGAAACGGGCGACCTAGACCCCGTCGTACCCGACTAGCTCGTCCATGGCCTTAACGAGGTTGTGGCCTTCGAAGAGTACCTGGTGGAGCTTCTCGGCTATGGGCATTTCCACGCCCAGATTCTGGGCGAGCTTGAGGGCGGCCACGGTGGTGTCGATGCCCTCGACCACGCTGGTCATCGTCCGGCGTATCTCGGCGATCGGCCGGCCCTTCGCCAGCTCCTCGCCGAAGGTGCGGTTGCGGCTCAACCGGCTGGAGCACGTAGCTACCAGGTCACCCACGCCCGCCAGGCCGTTCAGCGTAATCGGGCTGGCGCCGGCGGCCACGCTGAGGCGGGTGATCTCGGCCAGGCCGCGTGTGGCGAACGCCGCCTTGGCGTTGTCGCCGTAGTTGATGGCGTCCATCATGCCCGCGCCCAGGGCGATGACGTTCTTCAATGCACCGGCCATTTCCACGCCGACCAGGTCGGAGCTGATCTCAACGCGGAAGACGGGCGAGTGCAGGATATCCCGCACCGCTCCAACGATGGCGCCGTTGTGCGCGGCGATCACCGTCGCCGCAGGTAGCCCCTGGGCGATCTCCGTGGAGAAATTGGGGCCCGAGATGGCACAGACCCTGTCGCGCGCCCGCTGGCCAAGCTCCTCCACGATCACCTCGGTCATGCGTTTGGTCGTCTCCCTCTCCAGGCCCTTGGCCACACTGAGGACAGGCACTTGCTCGCCGATGTGCGCGCGCACCTGCCATGCGTTGTGGCGCATCTGCTGGGCCGGGACGGCGAGAATAACCAGCGAGGCCCCGTCCATGGCGTCGCGAAGGCTGGAGGTCACGCTCAGGCTGTCGGGGAACCTGGCGCCGGGGAGGCGAACCGCGTTCTCCCTGGCACTGTCGAGCTCCTGAGCCTCCTCCTTCGTGCGGGCCCAGAGCGAGACGTCCATGCCTCTGCGGGCGAGCATCAGCCCGAGAGCCGTACCCCATGCGGTGGTACCGACGACAGTGACCTTCATGCGACCTCGACCTTCTGGCCTATCTTCCGCTCCGTGCCGGCGCGCAGCCTCTTGATGTTGCCCCAGTGGCGAATGACAACGACCGGCACGATGATGACGGCGAATATGAGGTAGGCGAGGGGTTCGAGGTTGAGGAAGTACAGAGCGATCATCATAACCAGCAGCGCGGTGGCACCGAGCACGGAGCCGAGCGACACGTAGCGCGACGCCGCAACGGTGACGATGAAGATGGCGAGGCAGATGAGGCCCGCCGGCCAGCTCATCACCAGCAGCGCGCCGAAGCTGGTGGCGATGCCGCGCCCGCCGCGAAAGCCGATGTACACCGGCCAGTTGTGGCCCACCACCGCAGCCGCGCCGCCGGCCATCAGCCCCCAGGCGAACATATCCGGCCGCGAGGCGAATATGCCCCAGGCGACTCCCACGGCGGCGGCTCCCTTGACCACATCGGCTAGGAGCACGAACACCGCCGCGCCGGTGCCGGCGGTGCGCAGGACATTGGTCGTCCCCATGCTGCCGCTGCCGTGCTCCCTGACGTCGATGCCCCGGCTCAGTTTGCTGGCGATGACCCCGAACGGGATCGCCCCCAAGAGATAGCCCAGGACGATGGCACCTATGAACATCAGTGCAGCCAATTCTCTCCCCTTCCCTTGAAGATGAGGCGCAGTGAAGTGCCGTGGAAGCCGAAGCTCTCGCGCAGCCTGTTCTCCAGGTAGCGTTGATAGGAGAAATGAAGCAGGCTGGGGTTGTTCACGAAAAAGACGAAGGTGGGCGGGCTCTTCTCCGCCTGGGTGACGTAGAGTACCTTGAGCCTCTTGCCTCGCACCGAAGGCGGTGCGTGCGCCGCCACCGCCTCCTGGATAACGCTGTTGAGCAATGCTGTGGGCACGCGCTTCTCGCGCTCCTCAAAGAGCTGCCGCACCGCCCGAAGGACGTCATCAACTCCCCGCCCCAGTCTGGCCGAGGTGAAGACGATTGGAGCGTGCGGCATGAACTTCAGTCTCTGCTTGACGTACCTCAAATGCTCATCACGGGACGCCGTCGCCTCGACGAGGTCCCACTTGTTGACCGCCACGACCATGCCTTTGAAGGCCTGCTGTATGTAGCCAGCGATGTGAGTGTCCTGCGCCGTGACTGGTTCGGTGGCGTCGGTTATCAGCAGCGCCACGCCGGCTCTGTCGATGGCGCGTTGCGCCCGCAGGACGCTGTAGCGCTCTACGCCGCTCTCGATGCGGCCCCGCCTTCTGATTCCGGCGGTGTCGATGAGCAGCATACGCTGGCCATTATACTCAAAAACCGTGTCGATGGCATCCCTGGTGGTGCCTGGCATCTCGGTCACGATTGCCCGCTCCTGCCCCAGGATCGCATTGAGCATCATGGACTTGCCCACGTTGGGGCGGCCCACGATGGCCACCTTCATCATCTCCTCCTCCACCTCAGGCGCGGCGTACGGAAGGCTATCCACCACCCGGTCAAGGAGCTCATCGATGCCTACGTTGTGGTGCGCGCTGATGGGCAGAGGGTCGCCGATGGCCAGCTGGTGGAACTCCTCCGCCTGATAGGTCCGCTGCTCGTTGTCGGCCTTGTTGGCCGCGAGCACGAGCGGCTTGCCGGAGCGACGAAGCATCTCGGCGACGTCTTTGTCCATGTGGGTCACGCCATCGACGACATCGACCAGGAAGATGATGGCATCGGCCTCAGCCACGGCTATCTCCACCTGCTGCTTGATGTTCCCGGCGATATCGCTGTCTGGGGAGAGCAGCAGCCCGCCGGTGTCGACCACGGCGAAAGCGCTGTCCCTCCAGGTGAGGTCGGTGTAGAGGCGGTCCCTGGTCGTGCCCGGCTCATCCTCAATGATGGCCAGCCGCTTCCCGGCGAGGCGGTTGAACAGGGTGGACTTGCCCACGTTCGGTCTGCCGACGATGGCGACAACGGGCCTGGTCATGGTACACCCAGCAGCGTTGCCAGAAGCGCTTTCTGCATGTGGAGCCTGTTCTCCGCCTGGTCGAACACCACCGACTGGGGCGCATCGAGGACGCCCTCGGCGACCTCCTCGCCGTGGTGCGCCGGCAGGGGGTGCATGAAGATAGCGTCTGGCTTCGCCAGTGAGAGGAGGTCGGGAGTGATTTGATAGCCCGCGAACGTGTGGCGGCGGCGGTCGGCCTTCGCCTCCTGGCCCATGCTGGTCCACACGTCCGTGTAGACCACGTCCGCCCCGAGGACTGCTTTTTCCGGCTCCTCCGTCGACATGAGCTGGCAGTCGTTGCGGCGCGCCAGGGCGAGAATATCGTCGGCGAACTGATAGCCCTTTGGTGACGCGCACCTGAAGTCGACGCCGACGATGCAGCATGCCAGAAGCAAGCTGTTGGCCACGTTGTTGGCATCCCCGATGTAGGTTACGACCAGCCCTTCGATCGTTCCCTTCTTCTCCTGCATGGTGAGCAGGTCCGCCAGTATCTGGCAGGGGTGCTCCCTATCGGACAGGGCGTTGATGACCGGCACGGTGCTCCAGCGGGCGAGCGCTTCCACCGTCTCGTGGCCGAAGGTGCGGGCCACGATGGCGTCAACGTAGCGTGACAGCACGCGTGCGACGTCGGCCGCCGGCTCGCGCTGTCCCAGGCCGACCTCGGCCGGCGACAGGTACAGGGCATGCCCGCCGAGCTGCTGCATGGCGATGTCGAAGCTGACGCGCGTGCGCAGCGACGGCTTCTCGAAAAGCATGGCCACGCTCTTTCCGTTGAGCAGCGGCCTGCTGTCGGCCCGCTTGAGTTCGATGGCCTTCTCGATGAGGCTGCGTATCTCTTCGGCTCTGAGGTCGGTGATTGAGAGCAGGTGTTCCATTCCGTCCTTCCCCTTTTCGATGGTGGGCACAGTATAGCACAAAGGCTGGGCCCCTCCCATCGCGCCGCGCCCGTACTGTCATTGCGAGCGCAGCCGCAGGCGCAGCGAAGCAATCCTGGTGGGGCGAGGGAGTGGGTACGCCCCACCCTCAGATTGCTTCGTCGCTGTCGCTCCTCGCAATGACAGGGCAGGGTTGGGGAGGGAGCACTCAGTGCTTCCCGCACCACGCCACGCCTGGTGTGCGGCAGCACGTGCGAAGAAGCCCTCTCCCTTGAGGGAGAGGGTCAGGCCTGCCCTGAGCCTGTCGAAGGGCTCACCACGAGCGGCACAACCCATCGCCCGGGTAGGTGGGAGCATCCGCTCCCACCGTCAACCCTGTCATTGCGAGCGCAGCCGCAGGCGCAGCGAAGCAATCCCGGTGGGGCGAGGGAGTGGGTACGCCCCACCCTCAGATTGCTTCGTCGCTATCGCTCCTCGCAATGACAGATGGGCGGACGGTGAGGGCGCTTCCTGCTATAATGGGGCGGCGAAACGCACCAGGAAGGCGGGAGATTGAACGCGAACAAGCCACTGCTTGTCCTCTTCGACGGCAACGCCATCGTCCACCGGGCCTTTCATGCCATGCCGCCGCTGTCTGTCAGCAAGACGGGGGAGCCCACGGGGGCGGTGTTCGGCTTCATCACCATGGTTCTCAAGGTGCTCACCGAATTGAAGCCGACCCACTATGCCGTCGCCTTTGACTACCCCGCACCCACATTCAGGCATCGCGAGTTCCCCCAGTACAAGGCGCACCGACCGCCCACTCCCGACGAGCTCAGGGTGCAGTTCGCACGGGTGCACCAGACCGTGGACGCGTTCAACATCCCCAACTACGAGGTGGAAGGGTTCGAGGCTGACGACATTCTGGGCGCTCTTTCCAGCCAGGCGTCGGCCCAGGGAATCGACACCATAATCGTCACGGGCGACCTGGACACCCTCCAGCTCGTCTCACCTGCGGTGCGGGTGCTCACGCCCCGCCCGGGCAGGACCTTCAGTGACACCATTCTCTATGATGAGGACGCGGTTGCCGAGAAGTACGGCATCGTCCCGTCACAGGTCCCCGACCTGAAGGGCCTGAAGGGCGACCCTTCTGACAACATCCCCGGCGTGAGCGGCGTGGGCGAGAAGACGGCGGCGAAACTCATTCAGCAGTTCGGCAGCGTAGAGGGCCTATACCGGCACATCGACGAGGTATCACCGGCGAAGCTACAGCAGAGGCTCAGGGAGAGCGAAGACGCGGCGGTGCAGAGCAAGCGGCTGGCCACCATCGACCGCGACACGCCCGTGACGCTCGACCTCGGCGCCTGCGCCGTAGCGCCGTTCGACCGCGACAGAGTCGTCGAACTCTTGCGGGAGCTCGAGTTCACCAGGCTGCTGGACAAGCTGCGCGCGGTGGACCGGGGCCAGGCTGACAGTCTGCTGGAGGTGAGGGCAGAGGCGCCGGCGTCACGGATGGCGATGTAGTCCGCCGGCGCGCTGGACCGGCTGGTGAGCGACCTTGAGCCTGTCCGCTCTCTGGCCATCGACCTGGAGACCAACAGCGCCCAGCCGATGTATG
>JAXHUA010000031.1:0-6102 GCA_034189695.1 Chloroflexota bacterium
AACTCGTCCAGTATCACCCCTTTCCCGTTGCGGTTGGCCCTCTCGTACCTCTCCTTCATCACCTCGGTATACTCTGTCACGCTGCCTCTACTCATGCCTCTCATTGGGTAACACCCTTTTTTGAGGCAACGATACCCCACTCGGTAACATTTATTATGAGGCAATTCGGGCAATTGACGCTGAGGCAGCAGTCCCGTAAAATGGGGAGTAACCGTTATTGGCAACAGAGTGTGGCCCGGGATATTGCATAGCATGACAGCATCCGAAACGGGGAGGAACAAGGCCCCGCTGAGTACCTATAGAGTCCTCGAGATAGCCGACGAAAAGGGTGTCTACTGCGGGAAGCTCCTGGCTGAGCTGGGCGCGGATACAATCAAGATCGAGAAACCCGGCGGCGACGACACCCGGAGGATTCCCCCCTTCGCCGACGACGATCCCCATCCAGAAAAGGGTTTCTTCTTCCTGTACTACAATCAGAACAAGCGAGGCATCACGCTTGACCTGGAGCATAAGGAGGGGCAAGACCTTTTTCGCAGACTGGTACGTCATGCCGATGTCGTAATCGAGTCCTGCCAGCCGGGGCACCTGGATAGTCTTGGCATAGGCTACTCGGCGCTCAGCGAGATCAACCCACGGCTTATCATGACCTCCATCACAGGCTTCGGACAGAGCGGCCCCTACAGGGACTACCGTGTCACAGAGCTGGTGAGCTTTGCGATGGGGGGCATGTTCCAGTGTGGGGAGCCTTCCAGACCCCCTTGCGTGTCTCCCGTCCTCATGGCGACCCAGTGCGCCGCCATACACGCCGCCCTGGCGACCCTCATCGCACTGCGCCATCGGGGCACAACAGGCCAGGGGCAACACGTGGACATAGCCATTCACGACGTGGCCGCGACCAGCATAGCCGAAGGCATGGCTACCAGGTGGTTCAACTTCCGAGAACTGCTGACGCGGCAGGGCAGCCAGCACGTAACCGCTCCCGCGGCGATATACCCGTGCAAGGACGGGCACGCCTACGTCGTCGGGGGGTTGGTGCCAGGAAATGCACCTGGCAGCTGGCCCGCCTTTCTTGAATGGATTGGCAACCCTGACGTCCTGGCCGACGATGTATGGGGGGACGCCAACTTCCGGCGCCAGAACATTGACGTCGTGAACCCTTTCATCGTCGAGCACACGATGAAGCATACCAAAGAGGAGTTGTACCGCGAGGGGCAGACGCGACACTTCCCGGTGTCGCCCGTACAGACTCCGGCTGACTTCGTGGACAGCGCACAGACGAAAGCGAGGAAGTTTTTCGTGGATGTCGAGCACCCGGTGGTCGGCAAACAGACATACCCCGGGCCTCCTTACAAGCTTGCAGTGCCCTGGCGCACCATGGAGCGTCCCGCTCCGTTGGTCGGCCAGCACAACGTCGAAGTCTACTGCAATGACCTCGGTATGACGAACCAGGAACTCGGTGTGATGAGAACGATGGGGGTGATTTGAGACTGCAACAGGCAAACGAGGACGTCGCGCAGTGAACGACCTACCGCTTCAGAACGTGAGAGTGATCTCATTTACTAACGGCATGGCCGGTCCGTACGCGGGCAGGCTATTGTGCGATTTCGGCGCGGAAGTGATAGTGGTGGAGACCCGAAAGAGGTTGGACACCTTCAGGCGTCCCAGGCTGGTGTACCCCAAGGATGCGGAGCCGGATTTCGACAGGTCCTGGAGTTGGGCGGAGTACAACAGGGGCAAGATGAGCATCAGCGTGGACCTCAAGCGCGAAGAAGGAAGAGACCTGATAAGGCGTCTCGTGTCCATCAGTGATGCAGCCATCGACAACTTCGGTGCCCGTGTTCTGAGAGGGTTCGAGCTTGATTACCGCCACCTTACAGAGCTCAAGCCCGATTTGATCATGGTCAGTATGCAGGGGTTGGGACAAACAGGGCCCGACCACGAGCACGTCCTCTGGGGCATGAATCTGATGCCCCTCGCCGGGCTCACTTACGAGTGGGGTTTCACCGACAACCCAACACCGACGGGCTCAGGAGGGTTCCCCACCGATTACCTTGCAGGAGTAACCGCTGCTCTCATGCTTATAGCTGCGTTGGAGTACCGCGACCGAACCGGACAGGGGCAATTCATAGACATGGCCCAGGTGGAGAATGCAGCTACGATAATGGAAAGCATATACATGGACTACACCATCAACAACAGGTTGCAGGAGCGCCGTGGCAACTCCAGTCCATACTACGGGCCATATGGAGTGTATCGCTGCAAGGGAAGCGAGCAGTGGTGCGCTATCGAAGTGCGCACCGACGAGGAGTGGCAGAGCTTTTGCGACGCCATAGGCAATCCGCCATGGACCGACGACGCCAAGTTCGCCACGGTGCTGGGACGGGTCGAGAACTCAGCCGAACTCGATAGACATATCGAGGAATGGACGAGTACCCGCGGTCACCTTGAGGTGATGGAGCTTCTGCAAAGGGCAGGCGTAGCCGCCGGTGCGGTGCTCAATGGAGAGGACCAGGCGAACTGTCCTCAGTTGCTGCACCGGAAAACGTTCGTTCAGATAGACCATCCCAAGATGGGCGTCGCCTACTATCCTGGTGTCGTTATGAACCTCGACAGGTCACCCGGTATTGCACGACGCCCGGCGATGCTTGGCGAGCATACCGAGTACGTGTTGAGAGACCTGCTGGGGCTTTCAGAGTCGGAGATACACGAGTTGGCAGAATCAGGAGTCCTCACATAGGACATCGTGAGTTCGAGTCGAGAAGGAAGCGAGGTTGACATGCGAGCGCTCTCTGGCCTTAAGGTAATCGAATGGGGTCGGTTCATCTCAGCGCCCTATTGTGGCAAGCTGTTGGCCGACCTCGGGGCCGAAGTCATCAAGGTTGAGGACCCCTGCGGGGGCGACCCCTCGCGCAGGTACGGACCTTTCCCCAATGATGTTCCACACCTAGAGCGAAGCGGCCTGTTCCTCTATCTCAATACCAACAAGCTCAGTGTAACGCTGGACATCCACTCCGTCGCCGGGGCGAGGCTGTTCAAGAAACTGCTCGAAACAGCGGATGTCCTTGTGGAGAACCATCCACCTGCACAGCTCCTCCAGATGGAGCTTGACTACGAACATCTCAAGAAGTGCAACCAGAGACTGATAATGACATCAATAACGCCCTTCGGACAGACGGGGCCGTACCGCGACCTCAAGGGGTGTGACCTTACCTGCTTCCACCTTGCCGGACTGGCTATCACCAACCCCAGCGGCGGCGTAGACGACCCCGATACACAGCCACCGCTGCGCGGTCCCGCGAACCAGGCTGACTTCCTCGGGGGCCTGAGCGCCGCTGTGTCGACCATGTCAGCCGTCTTTGCCGTCGAGAAGACGGGGACTGGCCAGCACGTCGACCTTTCCCAGCAGGAGGCGCTCGCTTCCATGATACGTCGCAACCTTGGCGAGTTCTCCTACGAAGGGCTTATCAAGACGAGGCTCAAGGGAACTCAGCCAAGCAGCGAGTCCGTCCTTGGTCAATGCAAGGATGGGACTTTCTATGCCCTGTGCAACACCGACAGATTCTGGGCCAACTGGCTGGAAGTCATGGGAAACCCTGACTGGGCCGCGAGCGAGCTCTTTGAGAGCCGGGCAGCGAGACGTGAGAACTGGGACGCGGCCAAGGCAATGATCGAAGACTGGGCAAAAGACCAGAACCTGGACGACGTGGTGGACGCCGCCAGCGAGAAGCGTGTTCCGTGCATGCCGGTCAACAGTGTCAAGGGGTCGGTGAACTCCGACCTGTTCGCTGCGCGTGACTACTTCGCTGAAGTGGACCATCCGCAGGCCGGAAGGGTCAAGTACCCGGGTGCGCCATACAAGCTCTCCGGGACTCCCTGGGCTGTGGCACAGCCCGCCCCTCTCCTGGGGCAGCACAATGAGGAGGTCTACTGCAAGCGCCTTGGCTACTCGAAGGAAGACCTGGCCAGAATGAGGGCCGCAGGAGTCATATAGGAGGCTGTCAGAGCAATGCAGAGCGACCACAACGTGCAGAGACTGCCGTTAGAAGGCACCAGAATCACCGACTTCTGTCACGTCTGGGCTGGGCCACATGTGACCCAGTGGCTGGCGGTCATGGGGGCGGAGGTCATCAAGATCGAGAGCACCCTGCGCCCTGATTTGACCCGAAGCTCGTTCGCTGGCGGCCGCAAGCTGCTTCCTGGACTGAACCATAGCGTCGACTTCGCCGTGCTCAATCTCGGCAAGAGAAGCTGCACCATCAATATGACCCAACCCGAGGGCAGAGATATCGCCAAGGAACTGGTGAAGATCAGCGACGTCGTGACTGAGAACTTCGGCGGCCCGGTCATGGAGCGCTGGGGCATGAGCTACTCCGAACTGGCGAAGATCAAGCCCGATATCATCATGTACTCCGGATCGGGTTTCGGAAGAAGGGGGCCCTACAGTGACTTCCCGGCGTACGCTCCCATCGTTGACTCCTTCGTCGGGTTCTTCAGCCTGAACGGCTACATCGGGGGCGAGCCGTGTCCGTACGGCATCGGCGGCTGGACCGACCTTACGGCTGCGCAGCATGGCGCCTTCGCGATTCTCGCCGCACTTCATCATCGATCAAGAACTGGTGAGGGACAGTACATCGACCTGTCAATGAGCGAGGTGGTAGGCGCGTTCATCCCCGACGTCATAATGGACTACACGATGAACAACCGTGTCGAGGGACTCCAGGGGAACCGCGACCACGTGATGGCTCCTCATGGCTGCTACCGGTGCCAGGGGGATGACGCCTGGGTGGCAATCGCCGTTTCAAGCGACGAGGAGTGGCAGGCCTTCTGCCATGTGCTCGGCAACCCTGAGTGGACGCGAGACGAAAGGTTCCAGGATAATCTGAGTCGATGGAGGAACCAGGACGAGCTGGACAAGCTGATAGAGGAGTGGAGCAAAGATCAGGCCCAAGATGTGGTGGTCAGCACCATGCAGGAGGCCGGAGTCATGGCAGCGCCATCCCTCAAGACTGAGGAGGTAGTTAAGGACTGCAATCTCCGGGATAGGGAATTCTTCATTGACATCGACATGCCTGAGATGGGCACGGTCAGCGTCGCGCGCCTCCCCTGGAGGCTCAGCGACATGCCTGAAGGAAACTACGAGCACGCTCCTTCTATAGGCGAGGACAACGACTACGTCTTCAAGGGACTGCTCCACATGTCCGATGAGGAGGTAGCCCGGCTTCGGGACCAACAGGTCATTGTCTAGACGATTCGATCGGGTTCGTTACGTCATGGTGCGAAGGACTGCGTTCGCAGGAAAGGAGTGAGCAAGCTTCTATGAGCCAACAACCTCTCTCCGGTCTCAAGGTCATCGAGTGGGCCGAACTCGTCTCTGGCCCTTATTGCGGGAAGCTGCTTGCTGATCTTGGAGCGGAGGTCATCAAGCTTGAGACTCCGGGTCTTGGCGACAGGGCGAGGGCCCGTGGGCCTTTCCCCGGGGATTTACCTCATCCCGAGAAAAGCGGTACGTTTCTCTACCTTAACACCAACAAGCTTGGGGTGACCTTGAACGTTGAGTGTGCAAGTGGGGTCGGCATATTCAGAAAGCTGATCGAGCAAGCGGACGTTCTCGTGGAGAATCACCCACCAAGTGTCGTCGAGCGGTTGGGATTAACCTTCAACAGCCTCAGCGAGGTCAATCCCAGGCTGGTAATGACATCGATCAGCGCGTTTGGGCAGACCGGCCCATATCGCGACTACAAGTCATGCAATCTCGTGGGGTTCAATACGAGCGGAATGGCTTACCTCAACCCCTCGGACGGAGTAGACGACATTGAGAGTAAGCCCCCACTGATGGGGCCGCCAAACCAGGGCGATCTGGTTGCTGGCCTGACCGGCGCCGTGGCCACCATGTCCGCTGTGCTGGGCTGCCAGTTGAGTGGCGAGGGGCAACACGTCGATGTGTCCCAGCAGGAGGCAATCGCCTCGGTCGCTCGACACCAGATAGGCAACTACACAGTGGAACAGGTACCCTGGATACGGCACAAACTGGAAAGACCGACAGCGGTCTCCCCGATGTACCGCTGCAAGGATGGCCTTGTCTATCTCATATGTAATCAGGAG
>JAXHUA010000032.1:0-6890 GCA_034189695.1 Chloroflexota bacterium
GTCAACTGGAAACACTATGGGCCATGGCTGAGCATGCCCAAGGAAAGGAGGCTTCGGTAACCTCATTTATGAGGCAACCAACCACCGTTCGGTAACACTTTCTATTGACGCAACACGCTTCTCGACATCGATGGTTCAGTTAAGTCGTGATTGATATTCGCATGTGCCACTGCTAGGATAGTGGCATGGCGTGTTTCTGGGTGATTGAGCTACGTGGGTAGCGCCGCAAGACGTATCTCATACTGCGTCGCGTGAAAGAAGTCATCGATCAGCCACATGGACCGTCAACCATCAGCAAGCGGTGACAGACAGATAGCGAGGCGTCAAACGATCCCCGAGCCGCAGACAGGACACATTGTGAAGATGTCGAGGGAGAATTGACAAGCACTACAGTGTCAGCGTTGATAATCATACTGGCGCTCGCAATAGCAGGACTGGCGACCATGCTGGCTATCCAAGCCTACCGCATAGGAAGAATTCGAAGCAGGGTACGGCGGCTGGAAGAAATGCAGACCCCGGAAGACCAAGTGCATGGTCCACGGGAGGAAAGAACAACACGGCATGCCCCTCCCGACCCACCAGCAATATCACAAGCGAATCAACGCATCGACAACAATCGAGAGCAACCCGTTGCCAGGCACTATCGCGAGCGAGTCTATGGCTCCTACACAGAGGTTTCCTGGCAGCAAGACCCCTGGATGAGCGGACAGCATTACTGGGACAGGATGGCCCGGGTAGACCGCCGCATCTACACTCCGTATTTGCCACGAGACAAGGATGCTCGTATCCTTGATGCTCCCTGCGGCTTCGGCCGCATCTTGTACAGCATACAGAGAATGGGCTACCGCTGTCTGTATGGTATTGATACCGACGCCACTGCGCTGGAGACAGCACGGCTACACATTGGCTCTTACCCTCTCCTGTGGGAGCGAGATATCTTCAGCCATCTAGGGGAGCAGGAAGCACAGGGTTTTGACTGCATACACAGCAAAGATTTCGTCGAGCACTTGACCAAAGACGAGTTGCTTCACTTCCTGGACCTTATTCATGCATCACTACGGCCAGGCGGCACGCTCATTATTCAGACCGTGAACGGGACATCGTTGTTCGGTGCTCGGATGCTGGCCGACGACCTGACCCACGAGATACTCTTGACCCCGCGGTCCTTAAGGCAGGCCCTAGCGGTGACCGGCTTCGAGGTCGTGACCATCCGCGGCATCGTACCGGCAGTCATTGACATCTTGAGCCTGGGCCGCCGTATTGTGTGGGAGGCATGCAATCTGCCACTCCGCCTGTACATCACCGCCGACGGTGCCGTGCACTGGCAGCAGCACCGGCTGGACTGGGTCCTCGAGCAGCGCATCCTAGTGGTGGGAAGGAAACCTTGCGACTGCGAATCTGAAGTGGTGAACCCATCGCCGCAGTAGAAAGTCCCGGACGACCTCGACCCACTACAGCAGCACCGTACAGCCATCACAAAGGCTCTGGCAGAAGCGACCAGGAGCGGGAGCCCCTGCACGCTAAGCATTGCACTCTGCGTGAGCAAGCCGGTGAAGACCGACATGCTCAACCCCACAAGGAAAGCACTCAGTCACGTCAAGGGCAGCCCCCGTAGCCGGGCAGGCCCGGCGCTCCACCGGCATCTCTCCTCACCCAACAGCGGTTCCCTATTCGGGCGGGTGGACGGCACCGCGGCGCTGTTGCTATAATGCCGCCTCGGAGGACAGATGCCCACTCTCTACGTCGTCGCCACACCCATAGGCAATCTCGAAGATGTGTCCATCCGCGCCCTGCGCACGCTGAGCGAGGTGCCGCTCATAGCCGCCGAAGACACCCGCAAGACCAGGCGGCTGCTCAACGCGTACGGGATCAGGACCAGGCTCACCAGCTACCACGAGCACAACAAAGAGGCCAAGCTGCACCGCCTGCTCAATCATCTCAACAGTGAGGACCTGGCCCTGGTCTCCGAGGCCGGAATGCCGGGCATCAGCGACCCCGGCTACGAGCTGGTGGTCGCCGCAGCGCAGAGCGGTATCACCATCGTTCCCGTGCCCGGAGCGTCGGCCCTGACCGCGGCCATCGCCGTCTCGGCACTGCCGACTGACCAGTTCGTGTACCTCGGCTTCCTTCCACGCCGGAAAGGCGAGCGACGCCGCCTTCTGGAGCGGACCGCCAAGGAGGAGCGCACTCTGGTCGCCTTTGAGGCGCCGCACCGGCTGCGGGCCGCCCTGGCAGACATCGCGGGCGTGCTCGGCGAACGTCGCATCGCCATATGCCGCGAGCTCACCAAGCTGCACGAAGAGGTGTTCCGGGGAACGGCGAGCGAGGCGATCGAGCATTTTCAGCAGCCCGTGGGCGAGTTCACCCTGGTCATCGAGGGCGCGCCAGCCGGACAGAGGCAGATCGACCCGTCCGTAGAGGCCGAGCTGCGGCGCCTGTACGACGAGGGGTTCTCCGCCAGGGAAGCGACGGCGCAGGTGGCCAAGGCCACCGGCATCCCCAGAAGACAGCTCTACCAGGCCTGGCTCCGGCTGGCGTAGCTTCTGTATCGCTCTCAAGCGCTGTGCTACAATGGAGTGACATTGCTGCGAGGCCGGGAGCCGGCGAAGCCCGCCTTGAGCAGATGCTCAAGGTGTCTTTCAAGCTGACACCGCGGACACCCCCGGACTCCGGACACGTGCGAAAGGACGACCATGACCGAGCGTATTCTCGTCGCCGTTGCCTGGCCGTATGCCAACGGCTCCATTCACCTGGGCCAGATCGCCGGCGCCTACCTGCCGGCCGATGTATTCGCCCGCTACCACCGTCTCAAGGGCAACGACGTGCTGATGGTATCCGGCTCGGACCAGCACGGCACTCCGATAACCGTGCGTGCTGAGCGGGAAGGCAGGCCGCCGAAGGAGATCGCCGACCGCTACCACGAGGAGTTCCTCGACTCGTGGCGGAAGTTCGGGATCTCGTTCGACCTGTTCACCACCACCGACACCCCGAACCACCATCAGGTGGCCCAGGACTTCTTCCTGGCGCTGAAAGAGAAGGGGTACATCTACAGGGAAACCACAGCGCTTCTCTACTGCCCCTCCTGTAGTCGCTTTCTGCCCGACCGGTACGTTGAGGGCACGTGTCCGTACTGCAACTACCAGGGTACGCGCGGCGACCAGTGCGATGGGTGCGGCAAGCCGCTCAACCCGGTCGAGCTTATCGACCCCTACTGCGGCATCTGCTCCAGTACTCCCGAGGTAAGGGAGTCGGAGCATTTCTTCCTGCGCCTGAGCGCTTTCAACGACCAGCTCATCGAGTGGGTGAAGAAGCACAAGCACTGGCGGCAGAACGTGTTCAACTTCACCGTCAGCTTCCTCACTGAGGGACTGAAGGACCGGGCAATCACCAGGGACATACAGTGGGGCATCCCGGTGCCTGTGCCCGGCTTCGAGGACAAGCGAATATACGTGTGGTTCGAGGCCGTCATAGGCTATCTCTCGGCGAGCATGGAATGGGCGCAGCGCGGCGGCGACCAGGAGAGGTGGCGCGACTTCTGGCAGGCCGAGGCGAAGTCCTACTACTTCATAGGCAAGGACAACATCCCATTCCACACCATTATCTGGCCGGCGATGCTCATGGGGCATGGCGGGCTGAATCTGCCCTATGATGTGCCCGCCAACGAGTTTCTGACACTGGAGGGGCGGCAGCTCTCCACCAGCCGCAACTGGGCCATCTGGCTGCCGGAGTACCTGGAGCGCTACGACCCCGACCCGCTGCGCTTCTTCCTGTCGGTGAGCATGCCCGAGGGCGGGGACAGCGACTTCTCATGGCGGGAATACGTGCGTCGCAACAACGATGAGCTGGTGGCCACGTACGGCAACCTGGTCCACCGCGTGCTGACCTTCATCCAGCGCAACTTCGACGGGTCGGTGCCGCACCACAACGAGTTCGATGAGCCCAGCTCCGCGCTCCTCAGGAAGTCCAGCGACACGTTGGACAGCATCGGCGGCGCGCTTGCCGCCTGCCGCTTTCGTGAGGCCATCAGGTCAGCGATGGGCCTGGCCCAGGAGGTGAACCGCTACCTCGACGACAAAGCACCGTGGAAACGCATCAAGGAGGACCGGCAGGACGCCGGCACCAGCCTGTTTGTCGCCCTGTCGGTGATCTCCTGCCTGAAGACGGTGCTGTACCCCTTCCTCCCCTTCAGCTCGGAGAGACTGCACCACCTGCTTGGCTTAGAGGGGACGCTTCAGGACGCCGGCTGGGCAATAGGAGCCCTCACGCCGGGGAAGCCGCTGCCCAGGCCCGAGCCTCTGTTCACCAAGCTTGACGACAGTGTCGTGACGGAGGAGACGGCCAGGCTGGAGCAGTCCCGTGCTGGTTGATTCCCACGCCCACATCGGTGCCCGCGCCTTCGCCAGGGACCGCGACGAGGTGATGCAGAGAGCACGGGACGCCGGCATTCGCGCCGTGGTTGACGTTGGGAGCGACCTCGACGCCAGCAAGGACGCGGCGGAGCTTGCACTCCGCTACGATGAGGTATACGCCGTCGTGGGCTATCACCCTCACAATGCGGCACAGATGACTGACGACGACCTGAAGGGCGTGGCCGCCCTGACCGAGCGGCCCAAAGTAGTCGCCATCGGAGAGATCGGCCTCGACTTCTACCGGAACCTCTCCCCGCGGGAGGACCAGTTCCGCGCATTCGAGGGTCAGTTGGAGCTCGCGGAGCGGTTGGGGATGCCGGTCGTCATACACAGCCGCGACGCCGCGGAGGAGGTGTTCAACGTGCTCTCCAACTGGGCGGCGCGGTCGAAGCTGGACGAGCCGTTGGGGGTCCTCCACTGCTTCAGCGGAGACGTGGACCTGGCCAGGAGGTACATCGACATGGGGTTCCTCATCTCTATCGCCGGCCCGGTCACCTACCGCAATTCCGGTGCGGTGGAGGTCGCCCGTGACGTGCCTCTGGACAGGCTGCTCATCGAGACCGACTGCCCGTACCTCGCTCCGCAACCGTACCGGGGAAAGAGGAACGAGCCGGCATATGTGTCCCTCGTCGCCGACAGGATAGCCCAACTGAGGCACATCGCCGCGGATGAGGTGGGTGAGCAGACGGCGCTCAACGCCGTCCGGCTGTTCAGACTGCCCCTGTGCTGAAAGGAGTCTCTTGAGCATAGCCTCAATCTACGCGCCGATTCAGGAAGACCTGGCCCAGGTCGAGGAAAGCATCAAGGCATTCTGCCGGGCGGACGAGTACCCGTTGATGGCCGAACTGTTGAGCTACGTGCTGGTGAACGGCGGCAAACGTATTCGTCCCGCCCTGGCGCTGCTGGCCGCCAAGTACCATCGCTACGACCTGGAGAAGCTGATACCGCTGGCCACGGGTATCGAGGTATTTCACAACGCAACCCTGGTCCACGACGATTCCATCGACAAGTCCGATGTGCGACGCGGCAAGGACTCCGTCGTCAAGTATCGCGGTGAGGAGGTCGCCCTGCTGCTGGGTGACTACCTGTTCGCCGGCTCAGGCGACCTGGTGTGCCGCAGCGGCAGCCTGCGAGTGACCGAGCTTTTCGCCCGCACCATCATGAAGATATGCAGCGGGCAATTGAAGGAGTTCATGGGCGCCTTCAACTGGCAGCGAGGCCTCGACGACTACTACGAGCAGATCGACTCCAAGACAGCCACGCTCTTCGCGACGTCCGCCGAGGGTGGCGCGATACTGAGCGAGGCCCCCGAGGATGCCGTGCGGGCCCTCAGCAGCTATGGCCGCAATCTTGGCATGGCGTTTCAGGTAATCGACGACATCCTCGACTTCGTTGGCGACGAGAAGGACCTGGGAAAGCCGGCTGGAAGCGACCTGCTTCAGGGAACGGTAACGCTGCCGGCCATCCTTTTCGCCAGCAAGTACCCTCAGGACAGCCCCCTGGAGCGCGTCTTCGCCAGGCAGGGTGACAGAGAAGAGGTGGCGCGGTTCATCGAGAGAGTGCGGGACTCATCGGTGATACAGCAGTGCTACGATGTGGCCGCGGACTTCTCAGCCAGGGCGCGCAGCGTGGTCGACTCCCTGCCGGACAGCGTATCTCGCCGCTCGCTCCTCGACCTGGCGGACTATGTGGTTGACCGCCGCAGATGACTAGCGCTCCCTTCTCATGCTGTCCAGCCACGCAACGGTCTTCATCTCCCGTTCCAGCAGGTGACGGATGTACTGCCGCAGGATGGCCTCAAGCTCACCCGAGAGGTCAGGCTCCACCCTCAGCTTGCTCGCCCGGGTCCGGTCGCTTTCCTGGAGAAAGCGCATCACCTTGATGACGTTCACCGATACCGGACGCGCCGACGGCTCATTCGCCTGGCACTGCGGACAGAGCACCCCGCCGGCGGCAGTGCTGAAGAAGTTGACCGTCGGCTCAAGGGACGAACCGCAACCGACACATCGATACAGCTCCGGCTGGTAGCCGACGTGCGCCAGCAGGTTGAGCTCGAAGTGGCGGAGGGTCATCTCGCCGTCCTCCGTTTCGCAGAGCCACTGCAGCGTGTCCAGCAGCAACTCCCAGACAGCGAAGTCCTCCACGCGCTCAGCGGTGAACTGGAGCACGAGCTCGCCAACGTAGAACGCCAGGCTGGAACGCCACAGGTCTTCTCTCAACGGCAGGAAGCCCGATATTGTCTCGGCCTGGCTGACGGTGTCCAGGCTCTTGCCTCTCGCCAGCATCAGCGAGCTGTGGGTGAAAAGCTCCAGGTGGCCGCCGAGCTTGCTCTTGGGGCGGCGCACCCCCCGGGCGGCGGCGCTGAGTCTGCCGAGTCGCGGCGTGTACAGGGTGAGGATGCAGTCGGCCTCACCCACGTTGAGCTTCTTGAGGACGACAGCCTCGGTCTTGTAGACCCTGGGGGTGGTCACTTCCTGCCCT
>JAXHUA010000033.1:0-38875 GCA_034189695.1 Chloroflexota bacterium
GGACGCCCGAGAGCATCAAGCGTTTTCTTGATCAGCACGCCAGCCGACAGCTCAGTGATGTCGAGAGGGTCGCCGTGCTCCGGCTTCTTGAACTCCAGCGACATGCCATGCTCATGTTCACCAGTTGCGGCTGGTTCTTCGAAGACCTGTCGCGGATAGAAACGGTACAGGTCATCCAGTATGCCGGGCGAGCCGTCCAGCTGGCGCGGGATGCTCTCGGCAATGACGTCGAGGCGCATTTCCTCGAGCTTCTGGAAAAGGCAGAGAGCAATGTCACCCAGGCTGGCAATGGTCGGCTTATCTACGAGAAGCGTGTCAGACCAGCCATGGTCGACCTGACGAATGTTGCCGCCCACTACGCGGTAAGCTCGCTGTTCGAGGAGTACGGGAAGGAGCCCAGCATCTATTGCTTCCGCGTTGACGTTCGTGACTACCAGCTCCGCGAGGCTGGCAGGGCCAGACTGGGCCTGGGGCGAGCGCTTTTCACCTCGGAGATCACCACTGACTCGGCGGAGCTTTCATTTGGCGTTCTTCACCTCGGTGACCACAACCTGAACGCCGGCGTGCGCCACCACGAGGGTGAAGGTGAATACGACGCCATGATTTGGGAAGTGACTGGTGCGTTCGAGTCGGCGGACGTGCCGGAGGTAGTACGGGTGATGGACTCTCAGTTCGGCTCCTCCGCCTACTCGGCGCGGTCTTTGTTTCGCGACGAGCAGCGCAAGGTGTTGGACCGCATCCTCGAATCGACTCTGGCCGAGGTCGAGGCGAGCTATCGAAGCGTCTATGAACAACACTACTCGCTGATGCGTTTCCTTGCCGACCTGGGATATCCGCTGCCGAACGCCCTTCGCTCGGCCACCCGGTTCGTGCTGAACACCGACCTTCGCCGGGCCTTTGAGGACGAGGCGCCCAGCGCGGAGCGGGTGGGGGCCCTGGTGGAGACGGCGCAGGCATGGGAACTTGAACTCGACACCGCCGGCCTCAGCCACTCACTGGAGAGGACCATCGAGCGCGTGGCCGAGGGACTGCTGGCGGAGCCTGCCGATGTCGAGGCTCTTGGACGGTTTGAGGAGGTTGTCGACATAGCGCGGTCTCTGCCGTTCGGGATAGACCAGAGAAGGGCACAGAATGCGTACTACGCGGTGCTGCGGAGTTCATACCCTGACCTGCGTTCCAGGGCTGAAGGGGGCGACGAATCCGCCCGGCGCTGGACTGAGCAGTTCAGGCGACTGGGCGATAAGTTGCAGGTTCGCGTCGAGTAGGTGTCCGACCTGAGAGTACCGTCCGCCACATACCGGGTGCAGTTCGGTCCAGGCTTCGGCTTCGCTGAGGCTCGACAGCTTGTGCCTTATCTCCACGGCCTGGGCATAACGCACCTCTACGCTTCCCCGCTGTTGAAGGCCAGGCATGGCAGCACTCATGGCTATGATGTGGCCAATCCTCTCGCGCTGAATCCCGAACTCGGCTCGGACGGGGAGTTTGAGGCCCTGGTCGGCGAACTAGCGCGTGCCGGCATGGGGCTGCTCCTGGACATAGTCCCCAATCATATGGCGGCGTGTCCAGAGAACCCGTGGTGGATGGACGTGCTCGAACACGGGCCAGGCTCCCTTTATGCCTCATACTTCGATATCGAGTGGGACTCACCCCCTGCGGGCAGGGCAGCGAGAGGGAAAGTGCTGCTCCCCATCCTCGATAGGCCACTCCGGAAAGCTGTGCAGGCCGGGCTCGTGGCACTGGCTCTTGCAGAAAGTGGCTTCGTTGTTGACTGTCGGGGTGTGAGGGTTCCTATCGACCCGAAGTCCTACGACCTAGTCCTGGCCCAGTGCCTCGAGGTCCTCGGAGCAGCGCCGGGTGGCGATGGCGTTGCGAGGCAGGAGCTTGCGGGCATTCTGCGTATGGTTGAGGAGTTGCCGCCGCGAAGGGCCACCAGGGCTGAGGAAGCCAGACGGAGGCATTACGCGACAGCGGTCATCAAGAAGAGGCTCTGGACGCTCTACAGCGGGGACAGGGAAGCGAGGCGGTGTCTGGACGACACAGTGGGCGTCTTCAATGGACAGCGAGAACGGGCAGGGACGGCATCCAGTATGCTGAAGCTCCTGTCACAACAGGCATACCGGCTTGAGTACTGGCGTGCCGGCATCAGCAAGATGAACTACAGGCGCTTCTTCGACATAAGCGACCTCGTGGGGGTGCGGGTGGAAGACCCGCGTGTTTTCGAAGAAACGCACAGCCTGGTGCTGAGGCTTGTGAAGGCAGGAAAAGTCCACGGCCTGCGTGTCGACCATATTGACGGCCTTCACGACCCGCTGGGGTACATGGAGCGACTGCGAAGCCATACGGCTGGAGAGACGCAGACAGCCAGTTCGGGCGTATATACCGTTGTTGAGAAGGTCCTCAGCGGTGACGAGAGGCTGCCCGACGCGTGGCCGGTGTCCGGCACGACTGGCTACGACTTCCTCAACGCCGTCAACCGGCTCTTCGTTGTGCCGGCCGGGCTGGATGGGGTTGGGGTGACGTACCGCAGGTTCACCGGGTCGCAGGCGTCCTTCGGTGACATCGTGTACGAGAGCAAGAAACGCGTGATAGAGCGGGTGTTCCCTGGTGAACTGAGCCGCTTGGGACATCGACTGCATCTGCTTGCCCAGCGAGACCCGATGGGCAGGGGCCTTGGCCTGAATAGCCTGCTGGAGGCGTTGACCGAAGTGACTGCATGCTGCCCGGTCTATCGCACGTACACAAGGGACTTCCACGTTTCCCGGGCGGACCGGCTTCGGATTGACCATGCCGTTGAAGAAGGCAGGAGAAGGAACAGGGGCACCGATATGCTGGGGCTGGAGTTCGTACGGCGAGTGCTTCTGCTTGGCATCCCGCCGTCGCTTCCAGCGAGGGATAGGGCAGCATGGCTCGAATTCGTCATGCGATGGCAGCAATTCACTGGCCCGGTGATGGCGAAGGGGGTGGAAGACACCGCTCTCTACGTGTACAACCGGCTCATCTCACTGAATGAGGTCGGGGGTGACGCCGAGCCGGCCGACGTGTCTGTCGACGCGTTCCATCGCCGCAACCAGGAGGCGCTCCGGTCATGGCCTCACTCACTCAGCGCCACCTCCACTCATGACACGAAGCGTGGGGAGGACGTGAGAGCGAGGATAGCCGTGCTCTCGGAGATGCCCGCCACCTGGGCGAGGAAGGTGAACCGCTGGGCGCGATGGAACGATGCGAAGAAGCGTGTGGTGGACGGCGAGCGCGTGCCGGACCGAAACGAGGAGATCCATATATACCAGACCCTGATAGGTGCATGTCCACTGAGCGACTCGGAAGTCGCCGGGTTCGGGAAACGGCTCAAGGCGTACGTCATAAAGGCAGCGCGGGAAGCCAAGGTTCACACAAGCTGGTTGGACCCTGACACCGCGTACGAGCGCGCCCTGGTGGCATTCGTGGACGCCATCCTCGACGGACGTGGTGCCGGCGGTTTCCTCCAGGACTTCCTGCCGTTTCAGCGTAGGGTGGCTTTCTATGGCATGCTCAACTCATTGACGCAGGTCGTGTTGAAGGTCGCGTCGCCGGGCGTTCCAGACTTCTACCAGGGTACGGAGCTATGGGACCTGAACCTTGTGGACCCGGACAACCGGCGGCCGGTCGACTACGCAGAAAGGGGGCGCATTCTCGACGAACTGGCGCGGTGTCAACATGAGGAGCGTGCTGCCATCGTTCGAAACCTGACGGGCTGCTGGCGGGACGGGCGTGTCAAGCTGTTCGTGACCTGGCGGGCACTGAGTTTCCGGCGGGACAGGGTGAACCTCTTTCTGGAGGGGGACTACATGCCGATTCCGGTCAACGGACCAAGGGCGGAGCACGTGGTGGCCTTTGCCAGACGCAGGGGGCAAGCGTGGGCGCTCGTGGTGGTGCCGCGGTTCCTGTCACGCCTGGTGCGGGTGGGGGAAATGCCGCTGGGCTCTCAAGTGTGGGGTGAAGGGTGTGTCTTGCTGCCGGAGGATGCGCCACAGCATTGGGTGAACGTCTTCACGGGTGATGAGGTGGGAAGCGGCACCATGCCGGGCGAGATGAGGCTCTCCGAGCTCTTCGGTACGTTGCCTGTTGCGCTGCTCACGAACGTGTCTTAGCAAGGAGTCGACCGACGGTGGTGTGGGTGTGACAGGCGACCGCCTAGGCCGGCTTCCCGTCCTCGTGGCGCTTCATCGTTCTCGTGGCGATGACATTGGCGCCGGTGCCAGCAATGTTCGTGACGATCACGTCGGAGACGCCCACCGGTGCCTGGAGTTCGAGGCTCGCCAGTTCCTGGACTGCGCTGAAGTGCAATCGCTTGGCGATGGCTCTGTCGGTGCGCACTGGAAGCATTGCCCATCTGGCTCCTTTGATAGGTACCGTTGTGGTGAGCACGCGCATAGGCTCCTCCAGTTCCTGCAACACGAATTCCTTCCCCTTGGCGCACTTGTTGCCCGTCATGGAGACGACCTCACCATCGCGAAGTTCGACGTCGACCTCGCACCCGACGGGGCATACAACGCATGTAAAATGCCTCTTCTCCACGTCCATCACTGTCTCTCTGCTATGCTGACCTCGATTGCGCCGGTAATCTCCGTCAACCTGGCTCGGGGCACCTTCACCCTGATCATCTCGTTCGGCCTGGCGTAGAGCTTCTTGAAGTGGATGTCGAGGGGTGAGATGTCTATTGTGACAGGTCTCTCCACCGGCCTCGCGGCCCTGATGAAAAGAACAAGGTCATCATGAGAAGAGAACCGCTGCGGAAAGAGCATTCTCACGTTCTGTCCCGGGACTACGTCCAGCGTCTCGTGCTGAGCGCTCCACTCGCCCGAGGCGAAGCGTGCCGCGTTCCTCCCGGCAGTCATCCCGGTCTCGGCAACGTAGTCGACCAGGTCGAACACAGTTGAGACGTTGCCGCAGGTGAATATGCCCGGCACTGCCGTCTCCATGGTCTCGGTGGTGACCGGCCCCATAGTGATGGGGCTCAGCCCGACCCCAGCTCCCTTTGACAGCTCATTCTCGGGTATGAGTCCCACCGAGAGGAGCAACGTGTCGCAGTCTATGAGCTTCTCGGTGCCTTCGATTGGCCGCATGTCTTCGTTGACCCTGGACACCACAACACCTTCCACGCGCTCATTGCCCCGTATCTCCGTGACTGTATGAGACAGGTGGAGCGGGATGTCGAAATCGTTGAGGCATTGAACGATGTTTCTCTTCAGCCCACCGGGGTAGTCCATGATCTCGTACACGCCTTGCACGTGAGCGCCTTCGAGGGTGAGGCGGCGTGCCATTATGAGGCCTATGTCCCCGGAGCCGAGAATGACGACCTCCCTGCCGGGAAGGTATCCGTCGATGTTGACGAACCTCTGCGCTACTCCGGCGGTATACACTCCAGCAGGGCGGGTGCCGGGGATGTTGATGCTCCCTCTGGGGCGTTCGCGGCAGCCCATGGCCAGCACGACGCTCCCGGACTCGATGGTGAAGACGCCTGTGTCAGGGTTGACCGCGGTGACGGTCCTGTCCGCCGAGACGTCAGTCACCATTGTGTTCAGCAGGCAGCGAACGTTTGTGTTCTCCACCTCTTGCACGAGGCGCTCCGCATACTCCGGGCCGGTGTAGTCTATCTTGAATTGCGTCAGGCCAAAGCCGTTGTGTATGCATTGCTTCAGGATGCCACCCAGCTCCTCCTCTCTCTCAAGGAGAAGGACGTTGCTGGCACCGCTCTGTTGCGCATGGATGGCGGCAGTGAGCCCGGCGGGCCCGCTGCCCACTACGGTCACATCAGCTTCCATTCTCGTCTCTCACCAACCAGACAGGGAGAATCCATCTCCCTGTCATCGCTTGACCTTCGGGTAGCCCGTGATTTCGGCAATCTTGTAGTGTAACGGGCAGAGGGTGGGATAGACCTTCTTGTACACTTCGTTGAACAGTCTGTCGTATATCCTGGCGTTCTCCTCGCGGGGAGTGAATGTCTGCTCAAGTCTAACCATGTTGGACACGGCTTCGGTGAAACTGTCGTAGACTCCCAGGGCAACCGCGGCATCGATGGCGGCGCCCAGGGCTGAGAGATTGCTGGTGTGCAGTCTCCTCGTGGGGAGGCCAAAGATATCGGCGGTGATCTGCATTACTTCGTCGCTCTTCGAACCTCCGCCGCCCACCCGCAGTTCCCTTATGCTGTATCCTGAGCGCCTCTCGATCATCTCCATCATTCTACGCAGTTCGTAGGCAACCCCCTCCACAATGGCCCGGTACACGTGCGGTCTCGCGTGGTGCCCGGCGAACCCGATTATAGCCCCCTTTGAGAGAGGGTCGTTCTCCAGTGGATGCCAGTGGGGCTGAAGCATAAGGCCCATTGCCCCGGGAGGGACCTGGTCCATCTCCCGGTTCAGCAGGTCTTCAGGGGCGAGCTTCAGCCTACTGGCCTCTTCCTCCTCCTGTTTGCAGAACTGCTCCTTGAACCAGGAGACCATCCAGTATCCCTTGGGCAGGAAGCCTTCGAGTGCCCACTGGTTTGGAATAGCTGCTCCCCAGGTGAAGAAGTCCATGTTGGGATGGGTAACGTACTTGTCGGACAGAACCTCGACTACAGCAGCGGTTCCATAGCTGATTTCGGCAATGTCGCTGCTGATAGCGCCGGCGCCGAGCAGTTCCGATTGCTTATCGCCAGCCCCGATTATGACCGGCAGCCCTTGAGGTACACCGAAGCTCCTCGCTCCTTCCTCTGATACCGTCCCGGCGATGTCGGTTGGCCTCACAAGAGCGGGCAGCTTCTCGCGGCTGACGCCGAAGATTTTGTAGACCACCGGCATGGTATGCCACCGAAGCCCCTTCAGGTCGATGGGGAATAGCCCGACTATCATTGAGGAGCAGTCCTTGAATTCGTTGGTCAGCGCGTGGAAGAGGTAGGACGAGATGGTGAGGAACATGTGTGTCCTGTCATAGCTCTCCCTCTCATACTCCCTCAGCCAGTTGAACTTCGACCTTCTCTGGTACTCCGTGAGTGTGAACGTCATTCGCTGGAGCCTGAACACCAGTGCCATCAATGGGCCACCGGGAAGCTTGAGTCCCTCCGTCTTCCGCTCATCGAGGTAGGTGATCGCGGGTCGGACCGGTGTGCCATCCTCGGCAACGGGCACAATCGTGCTTCTGTGAGTGGTGATGGCGAGAGCGGCGAGTTCGTCCGAGGGGACACCCGACTTCTCCACGACGCTCTTGGTTACCGCCTGTGTAATCTTGAGGTACTCCTCTGCATTCTGCTCGGCGAAATCGGGTTGCGGAGAGAAGTAGGGCGTAACCGGATGGGCCTCGCCGTAGACCTCATTCCCTTTCTCGTCGAAGATGAAGGCCTTGATGTTCTGTGTCCCTCCGTCAATGACAACGAAGTGCTTCATCGCTCCACCCGCTTCGTTCTGTGACTCAAGATGAAGGACTTGCCTCCCTTCTTGGTGACCGAGCCCTTTTCCATGTTCGCCTCTCGGCTGATGATTTCGAGGACTCGAGGCATACAGAAACCGCCCTGGCACCTCCCCAGCCCAGCTCTCGTCCTCCGCTTGATGGCGTCGATGCTGTTCGCGGGGATACCCTGGTGCAGGACACCCACGATCTCGCCCTCGCTCACCTGTTCGCAGCGGCACACGATATGTCCGTACAGAGGATTCGTTTGAATGAGTTCCTGCTTTTGCCTGTCGTCCAGTTGGCAGAAGTGCTTGACCCTCTTTCTAGTCGGTTCGAAGTGCGGTCTCTCGGCGAGCTTTACCTCCTCGGCAATGATCTCCGCGACCCTCGCGGCGATGGCTGGTGTCGATGCCAGCCCGGGCGACTGAATGCCGGCAACGTGAATCAGCCCCTTCACCTTTCTTGAAGGTTCAATGATGAACTCCTCCTTGTATGTTGCCGCCCTGCAGCCTGCGAAGTGGGCGATGACTTTGCTCTTATCGGGCTTCTCGTACTGCGGTTTGACTCGTTCAAGCACCGGTGCGAATCTGTCGAAAAGAGTATCGAGGCCGCCCGACGTCGTCGATACATCCTCTCTATCGCATACCTCATCCGCTGTCGGCCCAAACTGAAGGTTGCCATCGGTCGTGGGGATGATGCCACCCCCTTTCGAGTGCTTGCTGCGGCTCGCCATCATGCCGAGCGTAGCCAGGACCGTCCGCACCGGCTGGTAGGACTTGTCGAAGATTAGGGTCTCCCCCTTCCGGGGATGAATGGTGAAGAACCTGTCACCGGCGAATTCGGCGATTCTGTCGGAATACAGCCCCGCGGCATTCACCAGGATACGCGTCTTGACTGTTCCTCGTGTCGTGTCTACTGCACGGATACTCCCGTCTTCCGTCTGCACCCCCGTGACGCAGGTGTCCATGAAGAACTGCACCCCGTTCTCCACAGCATTCTCGGCGTAGGCGACGACCAGTTCAAATGCGTTTATGATGCCTGAGTTCCAGATATAGAGACCCTTCTTGATGTGCGGCGCAAGCCCCGGCTCGACCTCGTCCAGTTCCTCTCTATCCAGCAACCTCGGAGGCGGGTCGTTATGCTTGGTGGCCATGTCTATTCCGAAGGGAAGCAGCTTCTCCTCCTCAGGCTTCTCAGCTACAACCAGGGTTCCGATACGTTTGAAATCGACATCGAGTTCAGCGGCGACCTGCTCCCACATCGGGTTGCCCTTGTAGCTCATCTCCCATTTGAGCGTGCCATGATCCGTAACGACGGCGGGATGTACCATAGCATTGCTGTGTAGTGTCTGGTCCATCCCGAGGTCGTTGTGCCTTTCGACGAGCGCCATGCTCAGGTTGAAGCGTGACAGCTCTCTGGCGATCGCCGCTCCGATCACTCCTCCACCGACAATAACAACGTCGAACTCCTTCGCGCTGAGTTCGTCGGAGGCCTTCGCCGGCGACCACGGGGATCTCCTGCCAGGGTAGTCAATCTCGTTCAGCACCCCCCTGACTTGCTCGAAGCCACCGGCAATGTGACCGGCATCGACCGCCGCCTGGTTCGAGGAGAAACGCCCGGTCAGCGTGGCCACGCCGTCTTGAACCGAGACGACGGGTTTCTCACCGGTCCCCTCCTCTATCTCGCCCTGTATGGTCCGTGCCAGCTTGTCTTCATTCATCGACGAGTCGTTCCGCAACAAGCTCCGTTATGTCTTTCATGTCCGCTTCGGAAAGCACCGACTTGCAGGTCGGGCAGGCGGACACGTAGACGTCGGCGCCGGTCTGCATCACTTCATTGAGCCGCATCTGATTGACCTTGCGGGTGACGTCAGCGTCTCCAATCCTCACTCCTGGTAGCGCGCCGCAGCAGTGGGTTTCCTTCCGAGAGTAGACCGGCTCTGTTATCTCAAAGCCCAGTGCTGCAAGGACGTCCCTGGGCGCCGTAGTTATGCCCAGGTCGTTCACCAGGATGCACGGGTCGTGATAGGTTGCCGTAGCCTCGGTGCTGCTCACCTTTATCCTTCCCTCGGTGAGCAGTCCATGGAGGAACTGGGTAGTGTGTATCAGCTCCACGTTCAGGTCAACTCCGACCGTGGGGTACACCTGTGTCATTATCTTCAGGCAGTTGGGGCAGTCGGCAATGACTCTCTCCAGGCCCCTCTTCTCGATCTCCGCCTTCATCTTCTCCGCCGCCTTCCTCAGTCCTTCCACATCTCCGGCGTAGTAGAGGGGAGCGCCGCAGCAGATGTCAGCGCCACCGAAGTGGTGAACCTGCTCCTTACTCGCGGAGACAATCCGGTCCATCGCCTTCGGCAGTTGCTCGTCGGCGTAGGCGGAGCAGGAGATGAAATAGCCCACGACTCCCGTTCCCTTGTCAAGAAGCTGGCGCTCACCGCGGGGATTGCCGAACTTCGCGAACGTCTCGACTCGCGTCCTCACTTCGTTGGGGAGCATGCCCTCTTGGAAAGCCTTGCTCCGCGCTCGAAGAATGTAGTCCCGCAGGTCATGGTTGCCGTAGATGCAGTGCGCCTTGCACGCGCCGCACATAGCGCTCTGGAACACCACATCGAAGAAACCACGTCTGTCCTCAAGGACTGCCTTCTCCTCGTAGAGAATAAGGCGGGCGAGTTTCTGGGGGGTGATTGTCTCCTTGCCGGTGGCGAGATAGGTGGGGCAACTGTGCTTGCACATGTCAGCACACATCGCACAGTTGGTGAGCTGTTCCAGGCCCAGTTCCTTGCTATCTTCCATCTCCGACAAGCTTCCCCTTATTCAGAATCCCGTTTGGGTCCAGGGCGGACTTTATCCTCCGGAGGAGGTCGAGCCCGCTCGCACCGTGCTCACGTTCCATGAACTGCATCCTCCAGTATCCAATGCCGTGGTGATGGCTGATGGAGCCGTTGTTTCTGAGTGTGGCTTCCGTAGCTGCAACCCAGGTGTCCCGGTAGTAGGGGAAGAGGTCTTTGGGAAAACCGACGAACGTGATGTACAGGCAAGCCCCCTCCCGGTAGAAGTGCGAATAGTGGCCCGAAACCGACACCGCCCCCTCCACGGCCTGCATTGAGGCGACCATATCGTGGTAGAGCTTCGCCGCATCCTTGAATAGAGAGATTACCTCGATCGTATCGACGACTCCCCCGTGCTGCATTAGAACGGGACCGAGACCTATGTCGAAGCGCTTCTCAAGCCAGATGTCCACCGGCTTCTCTCCTGCTGACTGTCCCCCGTTGTCTTCGGCGATTCGCTTGATTATGGCGCCTTCGAGCGCTACGAGCTCCGGCTCGCCCTCACAGATGAAGATAACCGTCACCTTACTGCCGATTTCCTCGAAATAGCGCTCACTCTCAGCGTGATCGAATATCCGCACCACCGGGGGTCTGGCATCGGCCCTCAGGACCCTGCGCACTACGTCGACTGCCACCTCGATGGACTCGAACACGTACGACTGCTTATCGGTTGACCTGGGCAACGGATGCACCGAGACCACTGCCCTGGTCACGATCCCGAGAGTCCCTTCACTCCCCAGGAAGAGGTCCTTCAGCGAAGGCCCGGTAGAGCGCCGTGGGACGGGTTTGATGTCGAGAAGGCTGCCGTCGGGGAGCACGACCTCCATTCCCAGGACCATGTCCTCGATTTTCCCGTACTTCGTCGAGAATTGGCCAACGGCGCGAGTGGCGATCCATCCGCCCAATGTCGAGCAGAAATGAGACTGGGGGATATTCCCCATTGAATACCCCCTGTGATTCAGTTCACGCTCCAGATTGGCGCCGATGATGCCTGCTTCGAACTCAGCCACAAGTGATGTCTCATCCAGGGAGATGAAGCGGTTCATTCTCTGAAGGTTCAAGACGGCGCTCCCCTCCAGGGGGATTGCGCCGCCGAGCACGCCGGAGCCACCGCCGAATGGCGTGATGGGGACCTTGTGCTCATTGGCCAGTCTCAGTATGGCCTGTATCTGTGCGGCATCGCCGGGTGAGATAACGGCGCAGGGAAGCGATGGCGGCTTGCCATGTTGAGAGAGAGACACTGCGTACAGCCAGTAGTCGAGGCTGTAGGCGATGAGGTCACATTCGCTCTCCGAGACATTCTCCTCGCCCACCACACGTTTCGCCGTTTCGATGAACTCGGAGGGTCTTCCCCGTTTCGCTGACAGAAAAGCCTCAACGCTCATTGCTGCCCCTCGCCATGTAGAGCATGATCGTCCACCGCGTGAAGTCCGCGTAGGCTACAAGGCACACCTGCCCCGACCGCTGCGCCGCCAAAGGGTACCACTTCTCACAAATGCAAGCAACTGTTGACTTTCGCTACGACAAAGACGCCTCTCGCGACTCGTCGGTCCTCCAAAGGGGGAGAAGGGTGCACCTCGCCGGCAGATAGACAGATGATTCCCTGCGTGGACGAGGACAACGCGGCATAATGGCGCTGTCAACTGCCGCCTTATGTGTTCGCCTCCCGGGCAAAGCGCCACGGCAGGACTTGTGAACCGTGATGGTACGGCTGTACACGGCCACGAGTGCGACTCAAGTACGCTTTGCCGCAAAAGGGGTTGACAGGTTGTGGATTTGATGCTACCATGAAGGGCGGCAAACGGTTACCGCCCGCCGGCTGCCGTCGGGGTACAGAATGCGCAGGTTATATGTGAATGAGTCCGTCTGCATGGGGTGTGGTCTCTGTGAGGTGTACTGCCTGACAGAGCACTCGAGGTCCAAGGATATTGTGAGGGCCTTCAGGAGGGAAGCGCCGCGAGCGGTGGCCCGGGTTCGGGTGGGAAGACGGGGAGAGATATCGTTTCCCGTTCAGTGTCGCCAGTGTGACGAGCCCTGGTGTGTGTACTCGTGTTTGACGGGGGCGATGCAGAAGGACCCGATTTCCGGGGTGGTGGCGGTGGACGAGGAACGATGTATCGGCTGCTGGACGTGCGTGGTGTCCTGCCCCTATGGGGCCTTGATGAGAGATAGAGAGAACCGGATGGTTGTGAAGTGTGGACTGTGTCCGGAACACGAGGTGCCGGTCTGCGCCGCCAATTGCCCGAACGAAGCACTGGAGTTCAGTGAGGAGGGTGTGAGCGAGTGATCGCTATCGTCGACTACGGCGCGGGGAATCTGCGCAGTGTGATGAATGCCCTTACCATGCTGGGATACCAGGCGATGGTAACGCGAGAGTGCGAGTGCGTGCTCAGTGCCGAGGCTGTCGTGTTCCCGGGGGTAGGCGCGGCTGGTGACACAATGCGCAGTCTGTGCGACTCCGGTATGGCTGGGGCGATCCGTGAGCGGATTCACCGAGGCCGGCCCACCCTGGCCATCTGCGTTGGCATGCAGGTGCTGTTCTCAGCAACGGAGGAGGGGGGCGGGCACCAATGCCTCGGGGTCGTCCCGGGTGTCGTGAGAAGGTTACCGTCGGGGCTCAAGGTGCCTCACATGGGATGGAACCAGGTGAAACAGATGACCAGCCACCCCATCTTCGCTGGTATCCCGGATGAAGCGAACTTCTATTTCGTACACAGCTACTACGCGCATCCTGAAGACGGGGAAGGGGTCGCCGGCACGACCGAGTACGGAGTGCCGATGTGCAGCGTGTTCGTGCAAGACAACGTGGTGGCGACGCAGTTCCACCCGGAGAAGAGCGGCGAGCTCGGCCTGACGGTGTACGGCAACTTCTTCAGGATGGCAGGGATTGCGTCACGAGGGGAATAACATGTCACGCAGGCAAATGACCAGAACGAAGTATTTGATAATAGGGAATTCGGCCGGTGGCATAGGAGCGGCCGAGGGAATACGGGGGGTGGACGATGTTGCTCCTATCACTGTGGTATCCGATGAAGCGTATCCGGCCTATTCACGCCCGCTGATATCCAAGTACCTGGCGAAGGACCGCGATGTGGAGGGTATGCTCTTTCGGCCTGTGGACTTCTACGACCGGCACCGGATAACCGCCATTCTCGGAAAAAGTGTGGCCGGGATTCTGCCGGATGAGCGTGTCGCCGAGCTGGAGGACGGGCGCCGCGTGGCGTGGGAGAAGCTTCTCGTAGCTACGGGTGGAGTGCCCATTGTTCCCGGAATCGAGGGGGCCGCGAAGAAGGGCGTGTTCACCTTTCTGACACTGGACGACGCGAAGGCAATAGACCGGTTCATTCAGAGTGGCCAGAGGGCGGTAGTCATAGGTGGTGGGCTGATCGGGGTCAGCGCGACCGAAGCGCTGATGAAGCGTGGCGTCGAGGTCTCTATCGTCGAGATGAAGGACAGGGTCCTGAACACGATACTCGACGAGCGGGGTTCCAGCATCGCCGAAGAAGCTTTCAGGAAGGCGGGCGTGCAACTCATCTGTGACCAGACCGTGGTCGAGGTCACGGGTGCCGAGGCTGTGAATGGGGTGGTGCTTAGCGGGGGAAACACGCTGGCGTGCGACATGGTGGTGGTGGCGATCGGGGTCTTGCCGCGTCTCGACCTGGTGCGTGAGACGGGAGTGGAAGTGAATCGAGGCGTAGTGGTAGACCGCTGTATGGCGACGAGCCATGCTGACGTCTATGCGTGTGGCGACGTGGCTGAGGGATACGATTCTGTCTACGGCTTCAATCGATTGACGCCCATCTGGCCCAATGCCTACATCGGGGGCAGGACGGCGGGGCGGAACATGGCCGGTGTGCACACGCAGTACCCACGTGTCACTGCCGTGAATTCGTTGAACTACTTCGGGCTGGACATCGCCAGTGCAGGCGTCGTGGTTCCGCCCGAGGACAGTGGCTACCAGTGTCTCACTGGAGGCTCCAACGGAAGCTATCGCAAGCTTGTCATCAAGGACGGCACTTTGCAGGGGATGATATGCGTTGGCGACATCGAGAAGTCCGGCATGCTGTATGGCTTGATGCGAGATGGAACGAGGGTGGACGGCTTTGAGGAGAGGCTGCTGGCTGACGACTTGAGTGTGGCTTCGTTACCCAGGGCCGTGTGGCAGGAGTGCCTGGGCAAATCGACGGCGCGACCGGCCTCCCAACGGGAGATTCGTCCTGAGGCTGTCGAGGCATACACGGCTGGTGCGTAATCCCATCGTAGTGGAGTTGTGACATGAGGGAACTGGCCAGAGTGAATAACCCGCACAATGACGCCAAGGTCATTGACGCCTGTTCGCTGTTCGGGGCGATGGACACCTCGGGGAGGCGGTTCGGTGGTGATGGCGTCATCAGGGCCGTCGGCAACATGCATTTCCGCGGCAACGGGCTCGGAGGAGGTTTCGCCATCTACGGGCTCTACCCCGAATACGCCGAACAGTACGCCTTCCACATCATGTACCTTTCGAACGAGGCGAAACCGGAAGTGGAGGCCTTCCTCAAGCGGAGATTCCGCGTGGTGGCGTCCGAAGAGGTACCGATGCAGCCCACGCCAGCCGTCAAGAACCCGCCACTGGTGCATCGCTATTTCCTCGATGTCGAGCCGCAGGAATGCGGTTCTCAGTCGCAGGACGACTACGTGGTGCAGAGGGTAATGGAGATCAACACTGGCATCAAGGAGTCATTCGTTTTCTCCAGCGGGAAGAACATGGGGGTCTTCAAGGGTGTGGGATACCCCGAGGAGATAGCTGAGTGCTTCTGTCTCGAGCAATACGAGGGCTATCTGTGGACCGCGCACGGGAGGTTCCCGACCAACACTCCTGGATGGTGGGGTGGGGCGCACCCGTTCAACATCCTGGACTGGACCGTGGTGCATAACGGAGAGCTCTCGTCCTACGGGACAAACAGGCGTTTCCTGGAGGAGTACGGCTACCAGTGCACGATGCAGACCGATACGGAAGTCCTGGCATACGCCGTCGACCTGCTGGTGCGGCGGCACGGGCTGCCGATGAGCATTGTGGCCAAGGTGTTTGCGGCACCTTTCTGGAATGACATAGAGCGGTGCTCGGAGGAGGAGCAGAGGTTGTTTCGCGCGCTGCGCCAGGTGTACGGCAGCTTGCTGATGAACGGGCCATTCACGATTATCATCGCACACCAGGGCGAGATGATCGGACTCACCGACCGGATCAGGCTGCGTCCTCTAACCGTAGCGACAAAAGGGCCGGTGCTCTTTCTGTCGTCCGAGGAGTCGGCGATCCGCCTGGTTTGCCGTGACCTGGACCGGGCGTGGATCCCGGTGGGTGGAGAGCCCATCATCGGAAGTCTGGATGACCCATTGCCGCTGGAGCAAGCAGCAGTTATGGAAGGAACGAAGGCCGGTGCTCACTAAGCGGATCATACCCTGTCTCGATGTGAGCGCCGGGCGGGTGGTCAAAGGCATGAGTTTCACTGATTTGCGTGACGCTGGCGACCCCGTCGAGCTGGCCGGCTTCTACTACGAGGAGGGGGCCGATGAACTCGTGTTCCTCGACATCGGTGCTACGCCTGAAGCGCGGGACACCATGGCCGACGTGGTTGAGCGTGTGTCCGAACGGGTCTTCATTCCCCTCACCGTGGGAGGCGGGCTGCGGAGTGTCGATGACATGCACCACATGCTGGAGTCTGGAGCGGACAAGGTCGCCATCAATACTGAGGCAGTGCGAAACCCTCAGGTCATCACGGAGGGGGCAGACAGACTCGGCTCTCAGTGCGTCGTCGTGGCCATTGATGCGAAGCAAGTCCGAGGTGATGGCGAGCTCCGATGGGAAGTGATGACCCATGGCGGAAGGAGGTCGACAGGCGTCGACGCCGTGGAGTGGGCCAGGCGCGCGGTCGATCTCGGGGCTGGCGAGATACTGCTTACCAGTTGGGATGCCGACGGACACAGAGGTGGGTACGACCTGGCATTGACGCGGACGGTAAGTCATGCAGTGACTGTGCCGGTCATCGCCAGCGGTGGGGCCGGTAGTCTTGAACATCTCTACAGGGTGCTGGTGCACGGCAAGGCCGATGCCGTTCTTGCCGCCAGTATCTTCCACTATGGCGTCTACTCCGTGGGCCAGGTGAAGGCGTTCCTCGACGACAGGGGAATCCCAATGCGAAGGTAGATGACAGGATGAAGACGTACTTGCCGCCGAAGTTCATAGTTGAGCGGGACCCTACGCGCTGCATCCAATGCCAGGTGTGTGTCAACCAGTGCACCTTTGACACTCACTACTACGATCCGGTGGATGATGAGGTGAGAAGCCAGGACGAGAGATGTGTGGGTTGCCATCGCTGCGTCGTATTCTGTCCCACGAACGCCCTGAACGTGCGGAGACACCCTCTCGAGTACAGGGACAACTACAACTGGCGGAGCAGCACTATCGAAGACACCATCAAGCAGGCCGAGACAGGCGGCGTGCTCCTGATCGGCATGGGGAACGACAGGGGTTACCGCATCTATTGGGACCATCTGGTGCTCAACGCCAGCCAGGTCACAAACCCGTCAATCGACCCGCTTCGCGAGCCTATGGAATTGACCACCTACCTTGGCCGGAAGCCAAACCGAGTGCAAATGGACAGGAATGGTCGGACACTGGAAACGGAACTGGCCCCCCAGGTGAGGATAGAAGTCCCGGTAATGTTCTCCGCCATGTCGTACGGAGCAGTGAGCCTCAATGTGCACGAGTCGTTGGCGCGCGCGGCGGCTGAGGCGGAGACGCTGTGGAACACCGGCGAAGGAGGCCTGCATCCCAATCTCTACAGGTACGGGGCCAACACCGTTGTCCAGGTAGCATCGGGGCGTTTTGGCGTGCATCCGGAGTACCTGGATGCAGCCAGAGTGATAGAGATCAAGATCGGGCAGGGGGCCAAGCCTGGCATCGGCGGGCATCTGCCCGGCGAAAAGGTGAGTGCAGAGGTGTCGATGACGCGCATGATTCCACAGGGTACTGACGCACTGTCTCCGGCTCCGCAGCATGACATCTACTCGATTGAAGACCTGGCACAACTGATTCACGCACTGAAGGAGGCCACCAACTACGAGAAGCCGGTTTCGGTCAAGATTGCAGCGGTGCATAACTGCGCCGCGATCGCCAGTGGCATAGTGAGAGCAGGCGCGGATATTGTGGCGCTTGACGGCCTGCGTGGGTCGACCGGTGCGGCTCCAAAGATTATCCGTGACAACGTTGGAATCCCCATCGAGATGGCGCTGGCCTCGGTGGACAGCCGGCTGAGGGAGGAAGGCATTCGCAACCAGGCTTCTATCGTCGTGGCCGGCGGCATCCGGAATAGTGGAGACGTGGCCAAGGCGATCGCACTCGGGGCTGATGCGGTCTACATTGGAACGTCGGCTCTGGTTGCGCTCGGGTGCCGTGTATGTCAGCAATGCCACACCGGGAAGTGCGCGTGGGGTATCTGTACCACGGACCTGAGGTTGAGCAAGCGCATCAACCCGGACATCGGCGCGAGACGGCTGGCGAATCTGCTGCGCGCATGGAGCCTGGAACTCAAGGAGATACTGGGTGGCCTGGGGGTCAACGCACTCGAAAGCCTGCGAGGGAACCGGCTACACCTCAGGGGCGTGGGGTTGAGCGATACCGAGCTTGGAATACTCGGAATACGTATGGCGGGAGAATGACAATGACGGTACAGCTACGGGAACACAGGGTGGATGGGAAGGTCCAGATTGATGCCTCTGGTCTCTCCTTTCGTGAGCTCAACGCAAGGCTCAGGGACGCTGTCTGCAATGGAACCGAGCGCATTGAGCTTGCGAACGTGTACGGTCAGAGATACATCGGGACGGACCTGGATAGACCAGTGGAAATCGAGATAGAAGGTGTGCCGGGAAACGATCTTGGGGCGTTCATGAACGGGCCGACCATCGTCGTTCGTGGCAATGCCCAGGACGGCTGTGGAAACACCATGAATGAGGGACAGATTGTGATCCACGGTCATGCCGGGGACATTCTCGGCTTGTCGGCGCGGGGAGGGAAGATATTCGTCAGGGATGACGTCGGCTACAGGGCTGGCATTCACATGAAGGAGTACGGAGACAAGAAGCCGGTGGTCGTTATCGGCGGGACTGCCCAGGACTTCTTCGGAGAGTACATGGCAGGTGGTGTGGTCGTCCTCCTCGGCCTCAATCTTGGAGATGGGGGATGCCATAAGGCCAGGTTCATCGGCACCGGAATGCACGGCGGCGTCATCTATCTGAGGGGTCATGTGGGGGACTATCAACTGGGAAAGGAGGTCGGAGTTGAAGAGCCAAGCGAGCAGGACCTCTTGGTGATTGAGCAGTCTGTCGGGGAGTTCGCTGAACACTTCGGGTACGACTCGGCCGAGATACTGAGCCACAGTTTCGTCAAGCTCTTTCCTCGCTGGCTGAGGCCCTATGGCAGTCTGTATGCGTATTAGACCGAGGCTCATGGGAGGAGTGAAGATTGTCCAGATTGCTCATCGTAGCTGGCCAGCCCGAGACGGTACGCGATATCCGCACGGGGCTCGCGCAGAACGGGTTCCTCTGCAGGGTGGTTCCGAACGATGCGAGCGCACCTGTGCAGATAGCTGAAGCTCGTCCTGATGCAGTGCTGGTAGTCCTCGACGGCCCGGGCGGCAACTCAGCCATGCGTGGTCTTGTCGGCGACGGAGCCGACGGGAAGCGACCACCGGTCATCGCTCTGCTTTCTCGCAACGCACTTGCGGTGATGGATTCCGCCCCAGAGGTAGACGATTTCGTGCTGGAACCATGGGATACGATGGAAGTGGCAATGAGAACGAAGCGAGTTCTCAAACGCGCCAACGGCTCGAGTGGCGACGACCCGATAGAGTGCGGTGAATTGGTCATAGACCCGGCGCGGTGCGAAGTGCTGCTTGCGGGAGAGGCCTTGTCGCTCACGTTCAGGGAGTATGAACTCCTGAAATTCCTCGTCAGCAACAGCGGGAAGGTGTTCTCACGGGACACACTGCTGAACCGCGTGTGGGGTTATGACTACTACGGTGGCGACAGGACCGTCGATGTGCATGTCAGGAGGCTGAGGGGCAAACTCGGTGAATCAGGGGAAAGCGTCATTGAGACGGTCAGGAACATTGGCTACAGGTGCAGAGGTGCCTGAGTCGCCTGCTGCCACCATCTAGCGAATCCCCACACCCGGTGCAGCTTGGAGAAAGGACGGTTTAAACATATGTGCGGCATTGCAGGATGCTTTGGAGAACGAGATGTGAGTACTATCAAGCGCATGTTGGACGCGCTGGAGCATCGCGGGCCGAATGACCGTGGCATGCACGCCGTTGACGGGAAGGTGCTCGGACATACGAGGCTGTCCATCGTGGATGTGGCAGGTGGGCATCAGCCCATTCTGGCCGACGGGGGCGCCAGTGGAATTATCTGCAACGGCGAGATCTACAACTTCCGCGATTTGAGAGAGCGACTGATTTCCAGGCACCAGTTCAAGACAGTGTCCGATACGGAGACTGTTCTGCACCTGTACCGAGAAAAAGGGCCAGAGTGTGTGAAGGACCTGGATGGGATGTTCGCCTTTGCCGTCTTCGAGGACGACGATTTCATGTTGGCACGCGACCCTATCGGGATCAAACCCCTCTACTATGGATACCTCGGGGACGTACTCTACTTCACCTCTGAACTGGGTGCCATGACCCTGGCCGGCGTGGATGAAGTGCACGAGTTCCCTGCTGGACACTACTACACTTCCAGAGAAGGCTTCGTACAGTACTACGAGATTCCCCCGATAGAGGACGATGCGCTTACCGATGTGGAGGAGGCCTGTCGGTTGGTCAAGGAAACGTTCGTCAGGGCAGTCAAGAAGAGGCTGCTTGCGGACAAGGAAATCCATGTGGGCTCCTTCTGCAGTGGTGGTCTGGACAGCAGTCTTGTTGCCGCCATCGCGGCGGAGGAAATCCCCCATCTCCATACGTTCGTGGTGGGTATGCGTGACGAGTTCGGCAACGAGAGCGACGACCTGAAGGCTTCTCGGATCGCGGCGAAGCATATCGGGTCGACCCATCATGAGCTCATCTTCACGGAGGAGGACTACTACGAAGCCTTGCCGACGGTCATCAGGAAACTGGAGAGCTATGACCCGTCGCTGGTCCGCTGCGCTATACCCTGCTACTTCACGTGCAAGCTGGCAGCCGACTACGTGACCGTAGTGCTGACCGGGGAGGGCGCCGATGAGCTGTTCACCGGCTATCACTATATGAAGCACTATCCCACGGACAAGCTCAATGAGGAGGCCAGACGCTGTATCGGGAACCTGCACAACATTAATCTGCAGAGAGCTGACCGCATGGGGATGTACTTCAGCCTTGAGCTACGAGTTCCCTTCCTTGACGTGGACCTTGTAGACCTTTCGATGAAGATTCCCCCAGAACTGAAGATCCGCCAATCGGAGAAGGTGGGAGATAGAATCGAGAAATGGATTCTGCGCAGAGCTTTTGAGGACGAAGGTCTACTGCCCGAGGAGATACTGTGGCGCTACAAGGTCCAGTATACCCAGGGGGCTGGCTGCGAGAGCCTTGGCGAGAAACTGGCGGAACGGGAGATGACCGACGATGAGTACGAGCGCGTCGTCGCCGAGAACCCCAGCGCCGTCATCAACAGCAGGGAGGCGGCCTACTACTACAAGCTGTTCCGTGAATTCCATCCTCAGGACTCCATACTGGGGTCCATAGGAATATGGACCGGCTTCGATTTCGCTGAAGAGCGAGAGCAGGTGCGCGGCACCGTTGACGGCGACCTGAAGCATAGCCACTAGCTCCGTAACACGAATGTAACATGCACGAAATCTCGCTGAAACACCGCCTCTGTAGCATAGCACGTAGAACGCTGACAGGGAGACGGGGGTGACCGGTGCAAATGATCAGCTCGGGTGATACCGCTTGGATCCTCATCTCATCGGCGCTGGTTATGCTGATGACCCCGGGCCTGGCGCTTTTCTACGGCGGAATGGTGCGCAGGAAGAACGTCCTTTCCACCATGATGATGAGCTTCATACTGCTCGGCGTCATTGGCGTCGTCTGGGCCCTTTATGGCTACAGTCTGGGCTTCGGGCCTGACCTGGGTGGCTTCGTCGGCAAGCTCGACTGGATCGGTCTAATGGGGGTGGGACAGGACCCATCGGGGGTGTATGCCTCGACGGTGCCCCATCTTGCCTTCATGGTGTTCCAGGCGATGTTCGCCGTCATCACGGTTGCTCTGTGGACTGGTGGGGTGGTGGAACGGACGAGATTCAGTGGCTTCCTGGTACTTGCGGTGCTGTGGTTGACTGTGGTTTACTGCCCCATAGCTCATTGGGTATGGGGACAGGGTGGCTGGTTGGCGCGACTGGGAGCTCTGGATTTCGCCGGCGGGACGGTTGTCCACGTGAACGCTGGCATGTCAGCGCTGGCATTGGCCTTCTTGCTGGGGCCGCGCCGTGGTTTCAAGAACGGGGAGCCCATGGAGCCACACAACATCCCGATGGTGGTCCTGGGCGCTGGGCTTCTGTGGTTCGGCTGGTTCGGCTTCAATGCCGGGAGCGCCCTCACCTCGGGTGGACTGGCCTCCAGCGCATTCGTAGCTACAACCATCTCTGCTGCAGCCGCTGCGGTGGCGTGGATGCTTCTGGGCTGGTACTACCGGCGACCGTCTTCACTGGGGGTGGCAACGGGAGTCGTGGCTGGACTGGTGGCGATCACGCCTGCGGCCGGATTCGTGCACCCAATAGCGGCAATACCTATTGGGGCTGTGGCTTCCGTGGTCTGCCACTACTGTATGCTGCTGAGGACGAATAGGAGGGTGGACGAGTCACTCGACGTATGGGCGGTGCACGGCATGGGTGGCGTGTGGGGGGCGGTGGCGACTGGTCTGTTCGCCACGACAGCGGTGAATGCAAACGGTGCGAACGGCCTGTTCTTCGGGAATCCGATGCTTCTGGTCAAGCAGGTGGCGGCTATTGCCGTGGTGGCGGCCTTTGCCTTCGGGGCCACATGGGTCCTGGGGAAGCTGGTGGACATGACCATCGGCTTGCGTGTGGATGAACGCGAAGAGGTAGTTGGCCTGGATGTGTCGCAACATGGCGAACGTGCCTACGGAGGGCTGTCGTCATGAAGAAGATCGAGGCCATTATCCGACCGGAGAAACTGGAAGCGGTCCAAAAGGGCCTTGCGGAGTACGCTATCCTGGGAATGACGGTTTCCGAAGTAAGCGGACGCGGAAGACAGCACGGCATCATACTTCAGTGGAGGGCGGGAGAGTACCGGGTTGAGCTCTTGCCGAAACTGAAGATCGAAATGGTGGTGCTTGACGAGGATGTGGCGCCCGCCCTGAACGTAATCGTCAGCAGCGCCAGGACAGGCGGTAGGGGAGATGGCAAGGTATTCGTTTCGCCGATCGAGAACGCGGTGCGCATACGGACTGGTGACGAAGGCGCGAACGCTATATAGAATCGAGATAGAAAGAAGGAGGCCGCATAGTGACAACAAAGAACAAGGTTGGAGCCAAGGAGTACGTGCTCAAGACAGCGAAGGAGCGCGATGTCAAGTTCATCCGCCTGTGGTTCACCGACATCCTGGGCATGCTCAAGAGCTTTGCCATCACTGTGGAGGAACTTGAACAGGCGATGGAGCAAGGTATGGGGTTCGATGGCTCCTCCATTGAAGGGTTCGCGCGCATTGATGAAAGCGACATGGTGGCCATGCCAGACCCCGACACATTCCGGCTCCTGCCCTGGAGGCCGAAGGAGCACCACGCCGTAGCCCGCATGTTCTGCGACGTCGTGAAGCCGGGAGGCCAGCCCTTCGAAGGGGACCCGAGATACGTGCTGAAGAGGAACCTGAAGCGCGCGGCGGACATGGGGTACACTTTCTATGTGGGTCCCGAGCTGGAGTACTTCTACTTCAAGGACTGCAACGGAACGGAGGTGCTGGACCAGGGCGGGTACTTCGACATGACCCCGCTCGATGCGGCGATGGACTTGAGGAGAGAGACGGTGCTGACCCTGGAGGAGATGGGGGTTGGAGTCGAGTACTCCCACCATGAGGTAGCCGCGAGCCAGCACGAAATCGACATGCGATACACCGACGCGCTGACCATGGCCGATAACGTCATGACGTACCGTCTGGTGGTGAAACAGATAGCGTTGAAGCACGGCGTGTACGCCACATTCATGCCAAAGCCAGTCTTCGGCATCAACGGCAGCGGGATGCATGTACACCAATCGCTCTTCAAGGAGGGCCAGAACGCCTTCTTCGATGCCAAGGATTCCTATCACCTGTCTCAGGTTGCCAGGAGCTACATAGCCGGCCTTCTGGCTCATTCTCCGGAGATAACCGCTGTCACCAACCAGTGGGTTAACTCGTACAAGCGGCTGGTTCCCGGGTACGAGGCGCCGGTGTACATTACGTGGGCACGGCGCAACCGCTCCGACCTTGTCAGGGTGCCCGAATACCAGCCGGGCAAGGAGAAGGCGACGAGGGTTGAGTACAGGTCGCCGGACCCTGCCTGCAACCCGTATCTCGCTTTCAGCGTGATGCTGGCCGCTGGACTCCATGGGATAGAGCGGGAGTACGAAGCTCCCGAGCCGGTCGAAGAGAACGTGTACGAGATGAGTGACGAGGAGAGGATCGAGCGGGGCATAGGCACTCTGCCTGGAAGCCTTTGGGAAGCGGTACAACTCGCGGAGGAGAGCGAGATCGTCCGGAAGGCACTCGGCGACCACGTGTTCCGCGCGTTTGTCAAGAACAAGAAGATAGAGTGGGATGTCTACAGGTCTCAGGTCACAGACTTCGAGCTCAGGAAGTACCTGCCGGTCCTGTAGGCGGAAGGTGGCTCCGCCTGCTTTGAGGTGCGCGAATGCGACAGCTTCGGGTGGCTATGGCTCAGATCAATACCACTGTTGGCGACTGTGCGTGCAATAGCGAGAAGATCGTAGGGGCTATCGCTGAAGCCAGTTCTCTTGGGGCTGACCTCGTCGTGTTCCCTGAGCTTGCTGTGTGTGGCTATCCACCGGAAGACCTCCTGCTCAAGCCACAGTTCATTGCCGAGAACCTCAGGAGTCTGGACAGGATACGCGAAGCGTGTTCAGACATAGCCATTGTGGTCGGCTTCATTGACGCTGCAGAGGACGTCTACAACGCGGCAGCGGTCATCTACGACAAGCGCCTGATCGATGTGTATCACAAGGTATACCTGCCCAACTACGGCGTGTTCGACGAAAACCGCTACTTTCGGGCGGGGAACGAGTGTCCCGTATACGTCATCAGCGGCGTGCGTGTAGGCGTCAACATCTGCGAAGACATCTGGTATGAGGCAGGGCCAGCGACAGCACAGGCCTTCGCGGGCGCTGAAGTGATCGTCAACATCAGTGCATCGCCGTATCACTTCGGCAAACGGGAGTATCGGGAAAGGATGCTTGCGACACGTGCTGCGGACAACGTGGCCCTGATAGTCCACTGCAACCTGGTCGGTGGTCAGGATGAACTGGTATTCGATGGCAACAGCATGGCTTTCGATGAGCACGCAGAACTGCTGGCCAGAGGCAAGCAGTTCGAAGAGGACTTGGTAGTGGTCGATCTCGACGCGGACAGTGTCTTTCGAGGTCGCCTCAGTGATTCGAGGTTGAGGAAACAGATGCCGCTGGGCGATAAGGGATGGAAAGCTGTTAGAAAGGAGGTGTCCGGACAACCTTCCTCGGTTATCAAGCCGCCGCTGCGGCCCAGTCTTCCCAAGAGGAGCAACGGCCCGGAAAAGGTCTATCAGGCGCTGGTGCTCGGCACCCGGGACTACGTGTTGAAGAACGGTTTCGAGAAGGTGCTGATTGGCCTGTCGGGTGGAATGGATTCGAGCCTCGTGGCCGCCATTGCAGTTGACGCTCTGGGACCCGCAAACGTAGTAGGCGTATCGATGCCCTCGAGGTACTCGTCTGCTGGCAGTATGTCCGACGCAGCGCTTCTGGCGCGTAACCTCGGTATCAGGCTTGTTACTATCCCAATAGAAGGGGTCTTTCAAGCCTATCTGGACACGCTGGCTGAGCCGTTTGCCGGAACGGAGCCGAATGTAGCTGAGGAGAACGTGCAGGCTCGCATTAGAGGCAACCTGCTGATGGCGCTGTCCAACAAGTTCGGTTGGCTTGTCCTCACCACTGGCAACAAGAGCGAAATGGCCACGGGGTACGCGACTCTCTACGGAGACATGGCCGGGGGGTTCGCGGTGATCAAGGACGTAACGAAGACGTTGGTCTACGAGCTCGCCAGATACAGAAACTCAGTCGCTGGTGAGGACCTGGTCCCATCGAGCGTGATCGTCAAGGAGCCTTCGGCCGAACTGAGACCTGACCAAGCGGACACCGATAGCCTGCCACCCTACGACGTTCTGGACCCTGTTCTGGTGGCCTACGTTGAGCAGGACAAGAGCGTTGAACAACTTGTCGCGATGGGATTCGACGAAGCGGTGGCGAGGTCTGTAGCCAGGTTGGTGGATGGGAGCGAGTACAAGCGTCGCCAGGCGCCACCGGGGGTCAAGATAACGCCCAAGGCGTTCGGCCGTGACAGGAGGCTGCCCATCACCAATCGATTCAGGGAGTTCTGAAGATGCCGTCGCTTGGCCCCAGGCGGAGAAATGGTATAATGGGGTCGGCGAATCTCAGAGAACTGAGAAACCGGCATATGTTGCAGAGCGCGATACCTGAGACCGAGAAGAAGATCGTTTCCATTCTCAAGGTGCTGAGCGAGTCCTCCGAGCCCCTGGGGTCGATCACTATAGCTCGTGAGCTTGAACGTCATGGCATCTTCATGAGTGAGAGGACGGTGAGGTACCATCTGAGGATAACCGACGAACGTGGGTTTACTCGTCCTCTAGGCGCGGACGGCCGGATGCTCACCCCCAGGGGGTTCGAGGAGCTGAGGGTTGCCCTGGCACCGGACCAGGTGGGCTTCATCCTGGAGAGGATCGAACTGCTCGCGTTTCGCACGACGTTTGACCCAGCCACGGCAACGGGACTCGTGGGCATCAACACCTCGCTTATGGACTCAGGCAAGCTCAAGAAGGCGCTCAACGCGATGAAGGACGCGTTCCAAGCTGGCATGTGCGTCAGCGACCGCATCGCCGTTGCGTTCGGAGGGGAGAAGCTGGGTGACGTAGCGATCCCCGACGGGAAGGTGGGTATCGCTACAGTGTGCGCAGCCACGATAAACGGCGTCCTTCTCAAGGCTGGGATTCCCATCGAGACAAGGTTTGGCGGAGTGCTTGAGATCCAGGATCGCGCGGCCAGACGATTCGTGGCTGTAATCTACTACTCAGGCACTTCCCTTGACCCATCGGAGCAGTACATCCGTGCCAGGATGACAAGCGTGGGTGAGGCGGCGAGGACCGGCAACGGTCGTATACTGGCTAACTTCCGTGAAGCACCGGCTGCCTCAAGGTCGGTGATAGATGAGAGGGTGGCGCGACTCAAGGAGGCCGGAATTGGCGGGGTTTGCATGGTGGGGAATACAAGCGAACCGGCGTGCCAGATCGGCGTGGGGCTCAACCGCGTTGGGGTGGTACTGCTGGGAGGGCTCAACCCAATTGCCGCAGCGGTGGAAGCCGGAGTGGAGATCGACAGCATAGCCGAAAGCGGCATGATCGACTTCGCCCAACTGACCAAGTACTCAGAAGTGTAGACGAGTCACGGGGTCGGTTGGACCGGACACATCACATTCGTCGACAAAGCCAAAGGAGGTGAGCTATGTCGTACGATTGGGGTCCGCACTACATCGTCCCTTCCGAGGTTATCAAGGAGTTCTCGGGTACGGTGCTGCTGCGGGAGCAGTACGACGAAGACCTGCTGGCAAAGGAGCTTGAGAGACTTGGCGTTGATGGCACGGTGAGGAGGGTGACGAATCCGTGGTACTATCGCAAGAAGGACACGGATACGTGGATTAAGATCGGGGAATCGGATGACAGACGAGAGAACTTCGCGGTTTCATGGAATACCTCCAGCCTGGAGAACGGGCAGTACGAGGTGCTCGGATTGATGCACGTTCATGTGAAGCTGGGTGACTCCGAACGAATCATCGCACGCCAGAACGTGGTGGAAGTAGCGATTCAGAACTAGCAGCGCCAGCAAAGAGCGAACGAGCTCCGACCTGTCGGAGCTCGTTCGGTTTTCCCTGGTGGAGTCAAGCTGCCCGACCAATGGCCGTGGCTTCTCATCGGCGCAGAACGTCTACCTGCTCTTCAGGAACTGCCAGCTATTGAGAATCTGCTCGGCGTCATGGACAATCCCATGAACGAACTCCTCCACCGTGGGTATGTGGTCTATCGCCGCGCTGGCGAAGGATACCGCCCGGCTCCAGTCCGGTTCCGCAGATCCTGACGAGGTATCCGTAGGGCGCCTCGGCGGTGCGGGCACCATCACCCTCTGACGGAGTTCGGGGTTGTCCGGGTTCAACTGGACTATGGCCTCCTTGACAGAGTCCTTCAGTGGCGACTCCCTTGTTGCCAGAAAGGCGCTCCCCATCATTATGCCGTCGGCGCCCATCGCCAGGGCGGCCAGGAAACCGTGACCATCGCCGATGCCACCGGCGGCGACCAGGGGACCCGTTATCTGCCTTCTACCCCATATGATGGTCGTCATGGTCGGGAGTTGCTCCGGGTTCTTGATGCCCGCCCCCTCCAGTCCGACAAGAATGATGGCGTCAGGACCCAGTTCATGTGCGTGGAGGGCATCCTTGACCCTGGCCGCCTTGTGTATCCACTTCAGCCGGGCATTCTTGATGCTGCCGACGAGCGCGTCAGGCTTGTAGACCGAGGTCTCGACCGTTACCTTCTCCGCGATGCAGACCTCGAGCATCTCCTCGATTCTTGGCGTGAGGCCGATGCTGAGGTTGACGCCAAAGGACCCGCGCGAACCGGCTGTGGCCTTGCGGCACTGCCTGATATCCTCTTGTAGTCTCTCTGGAGTGCCGCAGACAGAGCTCGTTATGGTGCCATGAGCGCCAGCGCGGGCGACGCACGCGGCGAACTCCCAGTTGCCGAGCCCCGCGATGGCGCCCTGCAAAACCGGATACCTGCAACCCAGAAGCTCAGTTATCCTGGTTGTCCATTCCATTGGTGTCCACCTTTCTGTTATCTTCGGGCATGGGGGCGAATCCGTCGGCGCATGCGGTCGGCGGGAGTGACCGCCCAGCACTTTGTGACGTACACGCGCCCCACGCTACAATCCCCCGTCACCTGGCTGCAATTGCTCCCGGCCCGGGGCATACGCCGCGTAACGGCTGCGAAGCTGGCCACACCCGGCGTCGATGGCCAGCCCTCTTGCCTGGCGCAGCGTGCATCTTACACGGCGGTTTCGGAGCTCGCTATGAAAAGCGAGAACGGCGTCTCGGGTTGGCGCTCTGAAACTGCTATCGGCGGTGAGGTTCGCCGGAATGAGATTGACGTGGCAGTCCAGCCCGCCAAGGAGGCTCGCCAGCAAGCGAGCATGTCGGATAGAATCGTTGATCCCGGCGAACAGCACGTACTCGAAGCTCAGCCTGCGCCCAGTCCTCTGCACGTATTCGAGGCAGGCCGAGAGGAGCTGCTCCAGGGGATATCGTCTGTTCACAGGCACGAGCTCGGTTCGGAGGGCGTTGTCGGCGGCGTGAAGTGACACTGCCAGCCCCACCTGAAGTCTCTCCCGGCTCAGACGCCTTATCTGGGGAGCCAGGCCGGCGGTAGAGATGACCATGCTTCGAGCGCCCAGGCCGAAAGCCTCGGGCGCGTTAAGCGTTGTTATCGCCTTCCACAGGGTATCGTAGTTGGCCAGCGGCTCACCCATGCCCATGAAGACGACGTTTGTGATATGACCCGCAGGCGGAGTCGAGTCGTCGCGACCTCCGTTCCCCTGGTCACGCAAGTAGCGACCGAAGTACAGCACCTGGTCGACTATCTCGCCCCGGCTGAGATTCCGTACAAACCCCTGCTGGCCTGTGGCGCAGAAGGGGCACCCGATGGGGCAACCTACCTGAGTTGAGACACATACCGTGTAGCGCGACCTGCCCTTGCCAGCGGAATACGTCATGAGCGTGGATTCAACGGTCTCGCCGTCAGCGAGGGCGAAGAGCGTCTTGACCGTGCCGCGCCGGTCAACCAGCTCATCGACTGGTCTGAGGGTATGCAAACGACAATCCTGAGCCAGCCTGTGACGAAACTGCTTCGGCAGGTTCGTCATCTCGTCAAACGAACTGGCGAGCCCGTGGTATGTCCACTGCTCAAGCTGCGCCGCCCTGTAGCTGGGCTCGCCGAGACCTGTCACAAGCTCCAGGATTCCCGTGCTGTCAAGGTCGGTGATACAGACTGTCGCCATCGTGGCTGTCTTCCCCTTCCACTACTCTATCATATGACATGACCCGTCGCCGGGCAACGGGACTGAGCCGGACGGGCAATCTGCCGGGCGGAGTCGGCCTTGCGGTGAAACCGGCACTGGCGCGGCAGTGGGTGCGTGTTGCAACCGCTGTCGTCCTGGTATACATTGGTGTCCCCAGAGCCAAGGCAGTACAGCACATGCGGCAGCGCGCCAGTACCGTCAGCATGATTGGTGACACAATGGCCGACAATAGAGAACGCCGACCTTCCAGGTGGCAGAGCCGGACCAGGGCGCTAACCAAGCGCACAACCCTTCGCGACAAACAGGCTGTCCGTCATGAGTATGAGACGAGGATGGCCCAGGGCGAACAGCGGGAAGAGATCCTCGCTGACCTGGCAAACAGACTCTCGAAGGACGAGAAGCGAATCGAGGGGTACATCCACGATGCCACGCAGGCCGAAGAGGAGCGCATTCTCAGCCGGGCGCAGAGGGTCAGGACCAGACTCGACCGCAGGCAAACGGTCCACGAGGCAATGCTCCGGCAGATGACGCGTCGCCTGGGGGAGCAGGTCACCCTGCCGCCCAGCCACGATATCTTCTCCGTCTCCCGTGACAACCGTTACTGGTTCTCCGACCGCCTATCGTGGACGCTGCGGGACGACGGGAAGGTGAAGGTCTTCTTGCCCCTGGAGCACGACGAGGACGCGCGACTGCCCTACCGCAGTCTCATGGAGCACCTCTCCGCTGCGGGCTTCTCCTCCGTCGCACCCGACATCGCCCAGTGGAAGAAGAGAGCCGCCGATTACCTCGCCGCATGCTACGCAATGTGCTCCGTCGTGGCCGAGGAGGTGGAGGTCGTGCTGGGCGCCGAACTGGTCCTCGACTGTACTGACCGGCCGGCGGTCTTGACTGCGTTCCCTTTGACAGTCTGCCTCGACGCGGTCGAGAGGGCGAAGGGCACGGCGGTGCCCCTCGGGATGCAATACAGCATGGAGAAGACCGGGAGGGCCCTCACCCGGCTGCGCTTCGGCGCCTACGTCATCGCGGTGGGAACGTCGGTCGGCGACGTCAACCACTACCAGAGCGAGCACTACGACTTGAGGAACAAGCACGGCGCATCCCGCCGCGTCGCCACCCTTGCCGCGGCGGCGACGGAGGCAGCCGTCCTTGAAAGCCGCGTCCGCGACACGCTGCGCCGGTTCGCTTCGTCCACGCCGCTGCCGGGTGACTGCACGCTGTGCCGTCCACCGACCCCCTGAATGGGGGGAGACTCAGGCCGCCGCGTGGCACGGGGCACCAGCCGACGTGGCGGGGCCCTTCACTGACCCTCGCACGCACACTGCAACATCCACCTCGCGATATGTCGCCCCACGGGCGCGTGTCTTGGAGAGCCCCAGGCGTGGGTCGTGCCTGGGTGGCGTCCCTGGCTGGATTCGAACCAGCGACCCACTGCTTAGAAGGCAGTTGCTCTATCCTCTGAGCTACAGGGACGCACCATCTCCACCGGTTGGCCCGATTGTAGCATCACGGCGAACGCAGTGGCAAGCTCGCCCACTACACATGACTACTCACCACGCTGTCCTTCTTCCCGCGCCGCTGTCTGCCATTCACAGTCGTCCTACTCCCAGACAGGCCAGTCACCCGCGACGACCCTGGCCGAGCCAGAACGCACCCGTCTTCAAGCGCGTCCTGCCAGTCGCCAGCTGTAGCTATCCATTGGGGGGCTTGACATATAGGTAAAGATATGCTTTAATACTCCAAGCTATTAGCAGCTAATAGTCTAGCATATATGCGTCAACATTGCTAAGGACAGCACAGGCCAACTGTGGCTATTGTGCGCTATGGTCTACATACACTAGAACATCATTAAACTTGACAACGCACTCCATATGTGCTTAAATGCTGGCGCTGCACGTTTAGCAAGCCTGTAAATGGGGGTATGCATTGGCGACAATCGTTCGCCGAAAGTCCAATGAACGCAAGGCATCCAAGGGTCTTGACACGCTGCTGTTGGAGGGTGGTTTCGTCACCAAGGAGCAACTCGAGGCCGCGTCGCAGGCAGCGAGGCAATCTAACAAGGACCTGAGGCAGGTGCTACTGGAACAGGATCTGGTGAGCCAGGAAACGCTTGCCATGGTCCTGAGCTTCCAGTTCAACGTTCCCACGGTTGACCTCAAGGAGGCACACGTACAGCCTGCAGCGTTGCAGATGATCTCTGAGGACGTGGCAAGACGGTACGGCATCCTGCCCATGGCCGTAGAGGGTGACACGCTCACCGTGGCGACTTTCGAGCCGGACAACGTCAGGCTGATTGAGACCCTGTCCTCTCTGACGAAGAAGAAGGTGAAGCCGGTAATCCCTCTCAACGGGAGCATCCGGGAGGCAATTGACAGCCGCTACCGTGTAACCACCCGCGTTGAGAAGGAGATACGCCATCTGCTTGGTGCCGTCCGAGGTAGCGACATCTCAGACCAGCCGTTGACGCTGGATGCGGTCAGCAATGCGCCGGTGGTGAAGGCGGTGGAGATGCTGTTGGCGCAAGCGGTGAGGGACAGAGCCTCGGACATCCACATCGTGCCGCAGGAGTATGACGTTCTCATTCGTTACCGCATCGACGGCATCATGCATGACGCGGTTGTGCTGCCGCACGAAGTGCACTCGGCGCTGATCACCAGAATCAAGGTGATGGCTAACATGAATATCGCCGAGCGACGGCGGGCGCAGGACGGACAGTTCAGTGCCAACGTCCAGGGCAACAGCGTCGACTTCAGGGTTGCCACCATTGGCACCAACCACGGCGAGATGGCGGTGCTACGTGTGCTGGACAAGTCATTGTCGCTCATCGATCTTGCCGACCTGGGGATGGCCGGTCACATGATGGAGGCTTACAGGAAGTGCCTTGACTCGCCGTTCGGGATGATCATGATCAGCGGGCCCACTGGGTCGGGCAAGACAACCTCGCTCTACGCTTCGCTCAGCAAGCTCAGGAGCGATGAACTCAATGTGATGACGATTGAGGACCCGGTTGAGTATGACTTCGGCGGCGTTCACCAGATCCAGGTGAACCGCGCTGCGGAGATCACATTTGCCAGTGGGTTGAGAGCCATTATGCGCCTCGACCCGGACGTCATCCTTGTGGGCGAGGTTCGAGATGCAGAGACGGCGAGCACCGCCATTCAGGCGGCGCTCACCGGCCATCTGGTGCTCACCTCCATACACGCCAATGATGCGGCGGGCGCGATAGTACGCCTTCTCGATTTCGGGGTGGAGCCGTATCTGGTGACGTCAGCCGTTATCGCTGCTCTGTCGCAGCGTCTGATGAGGAAGGTCTGTCCGCGCTGCACTGAAATGAAGCAAGCACCTGTGGTGCAAGCAATGGCATACCAGGACGAGATGGAGGAGGAGCGCACGGAGTTTGCCCAGGGAGCCGGCTGTAGCTACTGCTCGCATACGGGTTTCCGAGGACGGGTCGGTGCGTTCGAGATGATTGTGATGAATGATACGATCAGGCAAATGGTGGCTCGCGGCGCAGGTGCCTTCGAGGTGAAGCAGCAGGCGATGAACGATGGGCTGGTCAGCATGCGTCGAGATGGGATGATGAAGGTGAGAGATGGCATCACGACGCCGGGTGAGGTGATTCGCAATGTCTTCACCATCGCGTGATCGGTGGAGGTGTTGACGCCGGGTGGGGTGACAACGAAAGAAGGGAGCGAAGCTGGCGATGTGGTACAGGTACGTTGCCTGCAATGCCAGGGGGCAGACCGCAACAGGCGTGTTGGAGGCAGTCTCGGAGCACGACGCGGAGGAGACCCTGTGGCGCTCCCACTTGACCATCATCGACCTCGAGGAGAAGCGCAAGCCTGTGTCCATTCAGGAAGCGCTTCCGACGCTCTACGGAGTGAAGCGCCATGATGTAATCTACTTCACCCGTGACCTGGCGACTCTGCTCAACTCGGGCATAGGCATACTCCCCGCGCTGAACATGCTGCACGGGCGAACGAACAAGAAGATCATGAAGAAGGTGCTCTACGACGTGAAACGGGGCGTGGAGGGGGGCAGCTCCTTCTCCGAAGCTTGTGCACAGCATCCCGAGGTGTTCACCCCTTTCTTCATCCGTATGGCGAAGGTTGGCGAAGAGGTGGGCAATCTGGAGATGATGCTCCGGCAGGTGGCGCTCCAGATGGAGAAGGAGGAGATGATCACGCGGAAGGTGCGGGGTGCGCTGATGTATCCGACCTTTGTGCTGGTCATCGCTGGTTTCGCCATATTTGCGCTGCTCTATTTCGTGATACCGGCGATGGAGGTGCTTTTCTCCCAGATCGGAGGCGAACTGCCCGCTATCACTGTGATCGTTCTGGCGGCCGCCAACTTCGTTCAAGCGAATGTCCTGTATCTCCTGCTCGGCGCGATCGGCATCTTCCTCTTCGTCGCTGTCTACAGGAAGACGGAAGGCGGCAAGAGGTTGTTCGGAGCGATGATGCTGAAGCTGCCGATCATTGGTGGGATTATCCTCATTGGCGCCATGACTCAGATGGCGAGGAACATCGCCATTATGGTGCGGGGAGGCATCTCTCTGACGGAGTGCCTCGACCTCATCGTCGAGACGACTGACAACTACCCCATTAGGAAAGCGATGGAGAAGGTGCGTTCCATGGTGCACAGCGGCGAAAGCCTGTCAAAGGCCGTAGGCCGGCAGAAGATATTCCCACCCCTTTTCGGCCAGGTCGTGGGTGTCGGAGAGGCGAGCGGCCGGCTGGAAACCAACCTGGATGTGCTGGCCGACTTCTATGAGTCGGAGGCGGACCGCGCTATCTCCAAGGCGACAGGCCTGTTGAGCCCCATACTCGTGCTGGGGTGTGGTGGTCTCGTAGGCCTTATTGCCCTGGCCATTTACATGCCGATCTACTCGCTGATGGGTCAGCTTGGCGGATAGGAATGAGGAGCGAGAAGGGTCAGTCTCTCATTGAACTGATCGTTGCCATGTTCGTGCTGAGCGTGGTGGTGGGTGGTATGCTCACGGCCATCCACATCACGTACAGGACCACACGCGAGGTGAACCAGCGGACTGTGGCTGAGAGCGTGGCGCGGGCTCAACTGGAGTACATCAAGACGTGCGCGTATGACGCGGACAACAACCCTCCAACGTACAGCCTGGACCCGGACCTCGACCTGACCGCCAGCCCCTACTCGGGCAACTTCAACGTTGACGTTTCCGCCGTGCGCCTCGACCCGAGCCAGGACGGGACTGATGATGATGAGGGGATCCAGCAAGTCACGGTTACCGTCGTGGGAAGCAGCGGGGCTACGGTGGTTGTCTCGGAGTACAGGGTGAATCGATGAGTGGGAAGCATCTGGGGCAGCGGGGTTTCACCTACGTGGAACTCCTGATAGTGATCGTGATTGGGGGTCTCTTGCTTACCAGCGTCGCTGCGGCCATAAACCAGTTGTTCCTGACGTCTGAATTGAACAGAGAGCATATGACTGCTTACAGACAGGTGCAGCACGCGGGATACTGGGTAAGCCGCGACGGCATCAGTGCACAGGAAGTGAGCATTGACTACGACAGCACGACGCCGGACTTCCTCGAACTTGAGTGGGTCGAGTGGGATGGACAGGCCAACGAGATCGCCTACACGCTGGTGGACGACTCCGATGGCCTCAAGACGTTGAGGCGCTGTCACACTGTCGATAGTGTTGTGGAGCAGGACACGGCGGTCGCCGATTTTATTGACATAACAACGTATGAGACGACACTCACCAATGTCGTTGACGAGGACGATGAGACCCTCAGCGTGGGAAGTACCGCCGCATTTCCTTCAAACGGCATACTGTACGTCGACGGCGAGTTGATCGAGTACGCAGGCAAGACGTCGACAACGTTCACCGGCTGCGTTCGTGGAGCCTACGATACCAGCCCGGCGGAGCACGCCAGCAGCACACCGGTGACTTGCTCACCATTCACGAACTGCTATTGGGATGGTGATGTTATTACGCTTGTCATCACGGCTCGCGTTGGGGAACAGAGCGCCACCAGGACGTACAAAATCGAGACGAGGCCGTATGCGGGGGGATAGAGGGGTGCTGATATGAAGAGGATCGCTTCTCTGCGGAGGGACCAGGGGGGATACATTCTCGGCTTCGTACTGGCGCTGGTGGTGGTGGTAGCTATCATCGTCGTCCCTCTGCTGCTGTTCATGTCATCGGGAATCATGAGTTCTCATCGGCACGAGGACTGGATGTCAACTTTCTATGCCGCCGATGCGGGGATCGAGGATGCAACGCATAAGGTACAGAACGAATCCGACGACTTACCTACGTACGACGACGCCCCGCTGGTGTACGAGATATCGGACATCAATGGCTGCAATGTGGAGGTCAGCATCGAATCGCTGTGGATACTCGATGGGCTGGAGACGTCGGCGCATGGGACGACACCGCACGCCGAGCTGGCGGTGGTGGGACACATTATCGACCTCGGGGGTGATACTGGAACGCTCTGCATCGAGATGACGTACGACGGCTCGTTGCCAGGCCTGCTCAAGGTGGACAAGGTCGGTGCGTGGCTCCCGGGCGGCTTCTCGTACGTTCCTGATTCATCTGGCGGTATTACGTCTCACGACGACGTTCCAGACAACCCGACGGAAAGCGGGTTCCGAGGGGGTACGGCGCTCGAATGGGAGTTCACCGCCCCGTCCGGCGTTAAGTTCGAGGAGCTGCCCCCGCCCGGTGGTGGAGGCGGTGGCAGCGCTGAGTTCCCAATCAAGAGGCTGTTGTACTTCGACTTCACGCCCGCCGAGGAGCCAAAAGGGGAGTTCAGCTGGCTGCGCACGACCCGCCACGACATCTACCTGGCGTGGGATATCGACAGCGACATCTTCAAGGTCAACTCCACTGCGGTCAGTAACGAGACAGGGGGCGACACATCGCTCGAGGCGTACATAGGAGGTTCTGAGCTGTACGAGGCGATGGCGGAGAGCTATGGAGACTATCGGGCCGTGGGGAACAGCCTCATGCAGGATACCAACAGCGACAGGAAGCGGGACGAGCTTCTCTATCACGCCGCCGACGTGAAGGCAAGTATAACCGACATCCCTGAGGGCGCGACGATAGAGCTCGCCTATCTGTACTGGTCGGCGTGGCGCAGATACCCATATGACATCAGGTACTATCAAGAGGACGAGTTGGCCGAGCTTGCCGACGAGATCGACCAGGCAGAATTCGGGACGAAAGCGTCTGGTGGAAGCTGGGAGGAGCAGAACATCGAGGCGGATAGAACATGGATCAGGGCCAATGTGGACTCGAGTGGCTATGGACATGGATGGTCCTTCTCCTGCCGAGCCGACGTCACCGACGAAGTGAGCGCACTGGGTACCCCGAACGCGTCCTACAAGGTAAGCAGGATCTGGGGATTGGACGACTGGTGGGGCCTGTGGTACCACCACACGGGGGAGTACTACTGGTCCACCGATGACGAGTGGTCGTATGCCGGCTGGTCCCTCGTCGTTGTGTATTCGCACCCCGACGAAGACGCGCACCAACTCTATCTCTACGACGATTTCCTGTACATGGACATGTACGATACCATCACGCTCGATGGCATCGAGGGCTTCCTTGTGCCCGACCTCGAGGGAGGAGACGAGGGAGCGCGACTGACGATGTTCGTCGGCGAGGGCGACGATGTGTACAACGACGACTGGATTGAGTTCGAAGGCAACCGCCTGCCGCACGAGGATGACCCCTATGACGGCGTGAACCCCCAGAACGACGTTTGGAACGGCAAGTCAAGCGGTCTGGACGGCGAGTTCATCGATGGGGTGGACATTGACACGTTCGATGCCACGCCGTACGTAACTCAGGGTCAGACTGAGGCGGAGGTACGGCTCGGAACGTGGAGTGACTCATGGAACCTGATCTATAGCATACTGTCGTTCCGCACCGAACCGGGCACCAACCCGAGCCTGCTGCCGGTAGGCATACTGACGTACCACTACGACTAGTTTCGCAGTCGCCTCGACGCGCCCCGGCGAGACAGTAGCTCCGAGCACTCGAAGGGGCGATCGGGGCCGGGGCCTGCCGTATGCGGCAAAAGGGGAAATGGGCCATGAGCTGGACTAGGTCACTCAACGACGGTCAGCAAGGCCACGTGCTCGCTTTCGTCCTGGTCCTTCTGCTTCTCGTAGGCATCATCCTGGTGCCGCTCCTGGTCTTCATGTCCTCAGGCATCATGAGCACCAGTCGTCACGAGAGCTGGATGAGCGTGTTCTATGCCGCCGATGCCGGTATCGAGGACGCGGCGCACAGGATCCAGCATGAGGACGTTGACTTGCCCGCCTACAATGACGACCCACTGGTGTACACGCTCACCGGTATCAATGGCTGCGATGTTCAGGTGACTATCGAAGCGCTGTGGATACTGGACGGGCTCGAGACCCCCGTGTATGGGACAACGCCCCACGACGAACTCGCAGTCATCGGCCACATCACTGAGCTGGGAGTGGACACCGGGACCTTCTGCATCGAGATGACCTACGATGGGTCGCTTCCTGGCGAGCTCAAGGTGGACAAGGTGGGCGCATGGCTTCCGGCTGGCTTCTCCTACATCGCCGATTCATGTACCGGTATCACGTCGCACGAGGATGTGCCGGACAACCCGACTGAGACTGCGTTCCGTGGCGGGACGGTGCTGGAATGGGAGTTCACGGCGGCCCCAGGCATCAAGTTCGAGGAGCTTCCGCCGCCGGGGGACGGCGGTGGCGCCAGCGGCGAGTTCCCACTCAGAAGGGTGTTGTGTTTCGAGTTCACCCCGGCGGATGAGCCCAAGGCGGCCTTCAGCTGGCTGCGCACCGAGCGCAATGACATCTACCTCGCTTGGGACGTCGAGAGCGACATATACCGAGTCACTTCAACGGCGGTCAACCAGGAGACGGCGGACGACGCATCTCTGGAAGCGTACGTAGGTGGCTCCTATCTGTACCAGGCGATGGGCGAGAGCCACGGTGACTATCGGGCGATCGGAAACACCCTGATGCGCGACACGGACAGCGATCGCAAAAGGGACGAACTGCTGTATCGGGAGACCGATGTTGAAGCGAGCATGTCCGATATACCGGAGGGGGCGACTGTGGAGCTGGCATACCTCTACTGGTCCGCCTGGCGAAGATATCCGGTCGATGTCACCGCCTACGACGAGGCAGACCTGGGCGAACTCGCAGCAGAGGTTGATGAAGCCCGCTTTGGCACAAGGGAGAGTGGGGGAAGCTGGG
>JAXHUA010000034.1:0-15313 GCA_034189695.1 Chloroflexota bacterium
AAGCGTCAACTGGAAACACTATGGGCCATGGCTGAGCATGCCCAAGGAAAGGAGGCTTCGGTAACCTCATTTATGAGGCAACCAACCACCGTTCGGTAACACTTTCTATTGACGCAACACGTGGTGTGGGTGGTGGGTACGGCTGTCCCCTCTCCCGTCAAGGGAGAGGGCAAGGGTGAGACGTTTGCGGCCGGGGAGCGTGCGCGCGGGGCCGTTCATGGTTCGACAGGCTCACCACGAACGGCTGGGGTGTCGCTCACCACGAGCGGCTGGGGTGCGGCTGCCCAGGAACGGGCGGCGTGCTACCGTTCGCCCTGAGCCTGTCGAAGGGTGAACGGTCTACCGCACAGCTGTCGTTGCGAGCGGAGCCGCAGGCGCAGCGAAGCAATCCCGGCGGGGTCGGGGGACAGGTGTCGGCCGCGCCGCGAGATTGCCTCGGCCACGTCCCTTGCTTCGTTCGGGACAGGCCTCGCAATGACAGAGGGAGGCTCAGCGCGTCTCTCTCTGCGAGCGGCGCCACTGGACATAGCGCCTGGTGCCCTGTTCGATGGTGACCTTCGGCTCCCACCCCAGCTCGTGCCTGGCCCTGGAGCCGTCGAGCACCATGCCGTGGCGCAGGAAACGCAGGCCGGAACGGGTGAGGTAGGGCATGCCCTGCACCCGTGCCAGCTTCGACCATGCCTCGATTGCGGCGCATGACGCGTGGCCCAGGCCGTAGGGGACGCTGAACTGGAGCCTCCGTCCGCCCATGGCGCGCAGCATCGTCGCGGCGAAGTCGCGGAACCGCACCGGCTCTGGTGTGGCGACGTTGTACGCCTGTCCGGCGGCCACGTCGGCGGCGGCCGCCGCGATGGCGCAGTCGGCGGCGTCGGAGGCGAAGACGATGCTGTACCTCGCCTCGGCCCCGTTGGGCCACACCACGACCGGCAGCGACAGGTGCCGGTACAGGTGGTCCGAGACCAGCCGGTCGCGCGGTCCGTACACCGCCGCCGGCCTGAGAATGGTGACGTCCATTTTGCCGCGAAGTTTGTGGTCGAGCACCGCCGCCTCTGCGCGCAGCTTGGCGCTCTCGTAGTACGTATCGGGGCCGAAGACGACGTCGCACGGTGTCGACTCGCACACCGGCGTATCGCCCTGGCACGCCCTGCCGTACACACCGCCGCTGCTCATATAGACGAAGCGGGTGCATCCGGCGCCGGCGGCCGCCCCGAGCACGTTCTCGGTGCCGCGCACGATGGCGGCCTGGAACTGGGGCCACGACCCCCACCCGGGCGTCACCCTGGCGGCGGTGTGGAACACCACGTCAGCGCCGGCGACGGCTGGCTGGAGCGTGTCATGGTCCGTCACGTCGCCGAAGACAATCGAGGCGCCGGTGCTCTTGAGGAAGCTGGTGTCCGAGGTGGGGCGGGCCAGGGCGCGGACCTCGTGGCCCTGCGCCAGCAGCCGCTCCACGATGTGACTGCCGAGGAAGCCCGTTGCGCCGGTGACGAGAGCTCTCATCGCCGGCGTTCCTCTAGCAAGCATCGAGAAGGTGTAGGACTGCGCATGGGGGTATCGCGTGGCACTGTGCGAGATTCTACAATGGAGACTCGCGGCTTTCAAGGCCGTGGGGCGGTGTGGCGTGTGGGCGTTCCCTCTCCCTTGAGGGGAGAGGGCAGGGCCTGCCCTGAGCCTGTCAAGGGGTGAACGGTCACTTCCCGAACTGTCATTGCGAGCGGAGCCGCAGGCGGAGCGAGGCAATCCCGGTCGGGTGGTGGGACTGGGTGCAGCCCCACCATAAGATTGCTTCGGCGCTACGCGCCTCGCAATGACAGAGGAAGGTTGCGGGGAGAACAGGTCCCCTCTCCCTTGAGGGGAGAGGGATAGGGTGAGGGTGAGGCGTGTGTAGGTGGAAGCGTGCGCGTGGGGCCGTTCATGGTTCGACAGGCTCACCACGAACGGCAGGGGTGCGGCTCACCACGAACGGCAGGGGTCGGCCCCGCGCCGTTGGTGCTGGCGCGAGAGCTAGCCCTTTTCCACCATCACCTCGGTGGCCTTTACCACCGCCGCGGCCTCATCGCCGACCTTGAGGCCCATGCGTTCCGCCGACGTGCGGCTGATGAGGGATACCACCTCCAGGTCGCCGACGGCGATGATGACCTCCGCCATCACCTGCCCCAGCCTGACCTCCTTGATCCTGCCCTTGAACCGGTTCCGCGCGCTCAGCATGGCAACCTCCTCGCGTGGTCTGTCAGAGGCCACAGCATAGCTTCCAGTCGGCGGGGGTGTCAAGCTGGAGCCATCTCCACCCTCTGGCTGCCTTCTCGCATTCGAGCGACAATGAGGCGGAGAGGCCGCTGGCGCCACATCCCGCGACGATATGAGGGAGACAAGGCGAACAACACGATGCTCTACCGCGCTCAATGCCGCTGAGCCCAGATGGACAGCTTTGACAATCCGCCCCGGGGCCACTAGTATTAAGTGCGTAATAGTATGAACCAGATAATACTGTCCGCCTGGCAAGAACCGTCTGAGCAGCTCCCGCGAGCGCTGTGGCGGTGCAAGCCGAGGAGTCAGCAGCCTTGAGCAGCACCAGCGAAGAAACGAAGAAGTTCCAGAAGGAGTTGAACGCCGGCACCACGGCGCTTGTCCTGCTGGGGGTCCTGGCACGGGCGTCGCAGCCAATGTACGGCTACCAGATCGCCAGGCTTCTCGAGGCGAATGCCGGAGACACACCGATTATGAAACAGGGGGCGCTGTACCCGGTACTGAGGTCGCTTGAAAGCAGCGGGCTGCTGGAGAGCGAAGTGGAGCCATCCGTGTCCGGTCCGCCGCGACGCTACTACAGGATCACAGAAGCCGGCCGGAAGAACCTGGAGACGTGGCGCGGGATCTGGGAGCGGACAAAGGCACTGGTTGACAGTGCCGTGCGTGGAGGAGAACAGTGATTGGAAGCATTGATGACTACCTGTCCCAGTTGAAGAAGGCGCTTCACGGCTGTGACCGCGCGACGATACAGGACGCCCTCTCCGATGCTGAGGAGCACTTGAGAACGGCTCTCGCCAGCGCTACGGCCCATCATGCCACGGTTTCCGAAGCCGATGCCCTGTCTCAGATAATAGACAGCTACGGTATGCCTGAAGAGGTTGCCACCGCCTACCGCGAAATCGAACACCGCCTCACGCCTGCCCTGGCCCAGCCCAGCTATCCCGAGGAGCCTGAAGAAGTGCATAGGGAGAAGGACGAGCGGCCTCTTCTGGTCCGCTTTTTCGGTGTCTTCGCCGACTTGAGAGTCTGGGGGGCGTTTCTCTACCTGTTGTTCTCCTTGCTGACCGGCACGCTCTACTTCACCTGGGCGGTGACGGGCATATCGCTCTCCGCCGGCCTGCTGGTGCTCATCGTCGGGCTGCCCTTCACCGGCCTGTTCATTCTCTCTGTCTGGGGCATCGGCCTGGTGGAGGGACGCATCGTCGAGGCGCTGCTGGGAGTGCGGATGCCGCGCCGGGCGCAGTATCGCCGCGGGGGCACGGGACTGTGGCCACGCTTCAGGAGCATCATTCTGGACGGGCATACCTGGCTGTCGCTGGTGTACATGATACTGCAGCTTCCCCTCGGCATCGCCTACTTCACCGTGTTGGTCACCCTGATCGCCGTGGCGCTCTTCGCCATCGCCACGCCCATTCTGCAGCTCGGCTTTGACATTTCGGTCGTTACAACAGAAGCCGGTGCGTACTACTTCGCCGGCTGGATGCTGCCCCTGCTCGTCGTGGCCGGTATTCTGCTCGCCACGCTGACAATGCACCTGGCCAGGTATCTTGGCCGCATGCACGGGGCGCTGGCCAAGGCCTTGCTGGTGAGACGCTGATGAAGCGGCAAACGCAAGTTGCCGCAGCCGGGCGATGGTGCCGGGCATGGGGCGCTACTAAGGAGAGGGGGCGGGATGCCATGAAAGAGAGAAAAGGGCTGGTGGCTGTAGTGGCGGCTGCAATCGTCGTGGTCATAGTGGTGGGTGTGTACCTCACCATGTTCCTGACCTCAAGCCCGTAAGGTCTGGTGGCCCGTGATTCCGAATCGCGTGGTCGCGGGGCCGTTCATGCCCCTCACTGCGCTCGGGACATGGTTCGACAAGCTCACCACGAGCGGCTGGGGAGCGGGCTCACCACGAGCGGCTGGCCATGCTGATTTGGGTCACGGTATAGCGTGACGTTCGATTGCCGCTGTGGCGGACTCAGTCCGCTGTTCGGCCTCGCGCAGGGCGTCTCCTGAAGACCTGCCCTCGCATTCCCCCAATGCCCCAGACCTTCTTCCCCGACGATCTCAATTCCAGCTCCTCACAGTACACCAGCCCGTGGCATTTGGGGCACTGACGATACGTATTCGGTCCCATCTCTTCGGCGAGACCTACATAGCGAAACTCGCTGCTCCGCCCTTCATAGCCGCACGTCTCACACTTGATCATGGCGCCATCTCGCCGTCAGTCCACAGGCTGCTGCGCTGCCCCTTTGGCCGTCTCAGGGCTTACTTCTCATCGAATCCTCTCGCCAATCGCAGGTTGCGGTCTGAGGACATGAACTCAGACGTCTTCGTCCTTATTCGATCGAGCTGAACGAACTTGGGGCACTCGCTGGCATCCGCGTAGAGGTCTGCCGGCCTGGGTAATCCGTCTTCGTCCAGAAAGGCCCGGCAAAGTCCCGTATTCGCCGCATAGTAGGGCTGAAAGCTCGTGCAATCACCGCATGTGGGCATCCTTCTGCCACCTCCTTTCCCATGGAGGTCTGTGTCCCCCTCAGGAAGAGCCATTGCACCCCTCGAAGTGCTCGAGCCTCCTTGAGTCTCTTCCCTGAGGAATCAGACCCACTCCCCCAGGCCTACCTTTCGTCGAACCCTCTCGCGATCCGCAGATAGTGGTCTCCCATGAACTCCGATGTCTTCGTCCTTATTCTGTCCATCGCGTCGAACTTGGGGCATTCACTGGCATCCGCGTAGAGGTCTGTCGGCTTGGGCAGTCCGTCTTCGTCGAGAAGAGCAACACACAACCCCGTGTTCGCCGCTGGGTTCGCCCCGACGGGCTGGAAGTTGTTGCAGTCACCGCATTTGGGCATTCCTGCCACCTCCTTTCGCGGAAGGGGCGCGTTTCCAACGTAGATGGGGAGGCGTAATCTCAGGCCATCCTTTCACCGGCAACCGGTATGGTCAGAGCGTACACCTCCGTTACTCTGATAACGGCCACATGCTGCACCCTGCAATCGAGGCCCATCGTCTCCATCAAGGGGTTCACCGTTGATGAGAACTCGTCGAAGAGCTCTCCAGAATCGCATAGCTCTTGCAGAGTCCCCTTCACCTGGAAGCCCTCCAACCTGGGCTTCCAGATGGCGATGGCCACCTTCTTGCGCCCCTCTCTCAGGTTCCCGGTGGTCTTACCATCGAAACAGCATGCGTAGGCCAGCTTGTCGTCTCCGATCGGCCTCAGCGAGCCAATGGGCACCAGGTTGAGGGTCTCATCCTCGTTGACCGTCGCCAGCATACACTTCTTCTGATCGCCTTCCAGAGTCTCAATCACCTCTTCCGGGAGTTTCGCCATCTGATGTTCCCCTTTCCAGGCGTCGCTACGCGAGCCTTGTGCCGGGATTGCTGAGAGAGGTGCTGTAGACTTCCTCAACCGCGCCGTAGACGATGCCCCTCGGTTGAAGCCTCGACATCTCAAAGACCTTCTCAGCGATCATATCCGTAACCTGACCTCTTTCCTCGAAACGATTGAAGGTACCTCTTACCTGATAAGAGTCCAGGCTCGGTCTGAGAACAGCCACAGTGAATCTCCTGTTCTGCAACAGGTTCTCTTTGGTCTTGCCGAGCTTCAAATCGGCGAAGATAATGGTCTTCGGGTCTAACGGGAAGACAGTGGCCACTATCACCGCGTTCGGTACCCCGGCCGGACTGATCGTGGCCACCACCTTCAGCGCACTAGGGTCAGACAATGCGGCCACTACTTCCGTTGACATCTCTGCCACGACAGACTCCTTTCATCCTCGTGCTGGGTATCCTTACAACTTCACGCCCACATCACTTGCGCAGGTCGGCACCGGGAACTCTCCCCTGGAGTTCATCGGGAGCCGCTTCCTCAGTGGTGTGGTCGACCAGCACCCACCCAAAACACTTGGGACACTCCCTGTTGCCGGTGGGCTCGTCCAGCCTCACGTTGTACAGATACCTGAAGGACTCCACGGGGCCTTCATACCCACAATGTATGCACTTCATCTGTCAATCCCCCTTCTGCGCTTCTCCTGCAACGCCTCAAGGCAGCCTGTGATGCCATCAGTTCTGCGACAACAGGGGCAGCGGCTATCCAAGGCCCTGAACGCTGCGCGCTATGATGGCATCCTGTGTCTTCCGGCTCATCTCGACGAAGTGGGCGCTGTATCCCGCTATCCTCACCACCAGTTCGCTGTATTTCTCGGGCTCCTTTTGGGCTGCATACAGGGTCTCGTTGTCGACCATATTGAACTGGACATGGTCGATCCCCAGGTCATGCCAGGTCTTCATGTACTCCGTCCACAGCTTGTAGCCCTTCTCGCCAGTAAGCTGAGTAGGCGAGAGCCTTTGATTGAGCAGCGTTGCTCTTACCGTGCCTACGTGGTCCAGCTTGCCCACCGACTTCAGCACCGCGGTAGGTCCCTTCTTGTCAAGACCAGGACCCGGAGAGCAACCGCCATCGTATAGCGGATCGCCCATTCTCCTACCGTTGGGCAGCGCCGGAAGCGAAGCCACCAGCACGAACGTTGCCACGCTCTCCGGCAGGGTGGGCCACGGCTGACCATTGATGTCACGCACGGACCAGGACATCTTGGCGAGGTCCTCATAGACCTTGACGTATATCTGGTCGACGTAGTCGTCGTCGTTGCCCCACTTGGGTGCTCGCACGAAGTCCATCCTCATGACCTCGTAGCCTTCCCAGTTCGCCAGCAACGCCTCCTTCAACTGGTCCATGGTGTACTTCTTGTCTTCGTAGACCAGCTTCTTGATAGCCGCCAGGCAATCCCCCGTCTCGGAGAATGAGAAAAGGGTATACCATAGACTGCTCCGCTCCTTGCAGAGGGCGCTGTTCTGACCAGTCTCGACACAGCGTTCATAGAGGGAGGTCGTCATTGGTTTGGGATAGTAGAGAGCCTCCACCTGGCGGTTTCTGTGCTCTAGGCTTGTCGCCCATTCAAAGGCGTCTTTCATCTGCTCATACCAGGCATTGTAGAAATCTTCGAAGGTCTCGAACTTGGAGGAGTCTCCGGTCTTCCTGCTTACCTGGAGCCCGCTCTGAGTGTTGACGCCGTCGAATATGGCAAGGTTGACCGCCAGGGACGCCCCGTACACTGACGCATTGGGGTATCTGATCGGCGGTGCGCCCCATTTCGTGTCCGGGGCCGGCGCCATACAGGCCTGGTGTACCCAGCGCCTCGCCTCCTCCAGTGGATGGCCGAACCAGTGCATCAGGTTGGGAATGAGCACATCGTCATTCCTTATGGACGGGTATCCAAGGCCATGACGGATACACTCGAACACGCGGCGAAGGGTCTGGGGACGAGTCTTGGTGCTATAGCGGAACCCGAAAGTCGGGTCGCTCACCCTGGTTATGAGGGCCGCTTCCAGATAGCAGTCGGTGAGGTCATTGCAGGCATCGTTGCCTTCCTCATCCAGTCCCCCCAGGGTCCACACGTAGGGGCCGGGGCTGCCCTGCAGGGCTTCCCGTCCTCCCCGAGCCCACGACTTGCCAATGGTGTAGGCCGCGATCATCCACTCCCCGCATAGCTCTATTGCCTCATCCCGCGTCATGATCTTGTCTTCCAGCACGTCCTTCTTGTAAAAGGGCCAGTGCCAGTAGTCCTGACGCCACGGCCAGGCGGCGTTGTGCCATTCCAGCCTGTACGCTATCTGCACGAAGTGGTCGAATTGAATCGCCTCCCAAAGGTGCTCGGGACGCTGAGCCGGCACCTTGTAGCAGATCTCGCTCATGCGAATGAGTTCCTGCCGCCTCTCGGGATCGGTCTCGAAGTTCTCGGCGATTATCCTGGCCAGCCGGCTGAAGCGCCGTGCATACCGGATCATCGCTTCGATGCAGATTTTCATCGCGTTCCACGTATCCAGCTTCGGTATGTTCGCGACCTGCTCCTCGGCGGTACGGGCCTCGACCATGTTCTTCTGTGCGGCTGCCACATTCTCGTCGATGGTCTTGATGATCGAGTCGAAACCCTGGTACATCCACTCGGGCTGCGGGGTAACATAGTCAAAGGCGAGCAGGTCTCTGCCGGTTCCGCCAGGGCGTCCCATTAGCTTCTGCGTTCTCTCTTTGCGGCTCTGGTACTGCTCCACTGCGTCCTGAAAGGTCCTTCCCTTCCAGAACGCGGCCATCTCCTTGGCCTCTTCCAGGTCTTCATCGGGGATGATACCGGTGCGGTCATTCACCAGGTCTTCGTTGATGATGTAGGAAGCGGTAGGAATCCAGGTGATGAGATGCGGGGCTGAGCCTGGATACCCGACGATGCGGGAAAGGTCGGTGATGAAGATGGGCATGTGGTCCAGCACGGCGGCAAGGGCTTTGGCTCTGGTGATAACGAACGGCTCCGAAGCAGGGGCTTCCTTGAATACCCTGGTGAACCAGCGGATGTTCTCCAGGTCCAACTGGACGCCGGGCAGCCACGTTGACCCCTTGGTGGCCTTCGACCAGACTGCTTTTCTCAGGTAGTTGAGCCTTGCCGACCTCTTCTTCTCCGCCCACCACCAGAATTCTCGGGCATCCCACAGTTCCTTCTCGTCCTTCTCAATGGTCCATTCGGTCTGAGTCATCTCGGCACCCTCCTTTTCCGAAAGTCACGTTTGCCGGATTCCCTTAGAAGCCACCTGTCCAATCGCGACCACCTCCCTCCGCTCAAGAGAATCCCCACCACCCCGGTCGTGCCTTCTGGAACGAGGAGCAGTTGGGAGTTGCCTTTCCAGCCTCAGCAAAGGAGAACGGAACTGTTCGTCAGTTGTCTAGCTTGCTTCATGAAGCCCAACAGACGAAGTCGACGCTCCGATGCGCTGCCTGTTGGAACAAGACGAGCCAAGCTGCAAGCGCGTGCGCACAAAACACCTGAGGGGCCAGGCTTCAGCCGCTCGGCCACGAAACCCCCAAGCTCCCTGGAGAGTACCATGCATGAGCTTCGGGCGGGAGCACCTATACCACAAAACGGAGCTGGGTGTCAACCGGCCATCATTGCGCGGGCCTCGGCCCGTTCGCCCTGAGCCCTTCGGTTCACTCAGGACAGGCCTGTCGAAGGGGTGAGGGTGAAGCACGCTCTGAGCGGAGGCGCATAGCCCCACATGTCATTGCGAGCGGAGCCGTATAGCCCCACATGTCATTGCGAGCGGAGCCGTAGGCGGAGCGAAGCAATCCCGGTCGGGTGGCGGGACGGGGTCCAGCCCCACGCCGAGATTGCTTCGGCGAGGTCCGTCACTTCGTTCTCGCCACGGCGAGCCGCCTTCGGAGACGGGACAAGCCTCGCAATGACAGAAGGGGGAGTGCCTCGGGCTCGGCTGGGCCGGTTTATTACGCCTCTTGACAGGGGGCGTTTCTTGTGCTAGCCTCTCGCTTTCCCGTTCCCGCGCTGGACTTCGCGGAGCGCCGCGGGGCGCTTCGCCTGACCCCTCGGGCGATAGCGGGACCCTCTGTGCCGGGTCTGTGACCTGGCCCGAATGCCAGTGATGGCTCTCTCTTTGTATGGTCGACGAGAGAAGCGCTCGTCGCCTGAGCTGCGGATGACCGTCTCGGTTCGAGCCACGCTCATCCGCGATATCGTAGGCACAGCTGATCGCGCGCAGGGAAGCCTGTATGTGATGTCGGCTACCGCGCGTCAGTGAAAACAAAACGGGGGAGGAAGAGATGGCGGCACTGAAGTATCCCAGACTGTTTGAGCCAGGCACGATTGGGAGGATGCGCGTGAAGAACCGCGTGGTCTTCCCACCGTGTACGACGAACTTCGCCGGCCCGGTCGGCGAGCCCACGGACCGGCTGATCAAGTACTACGCGGAGCGCGCCCGGGGCGGTGCCGGGCTGCTCATCATCGAGAACACCCAGGTCAAGTACCCCGAGGGGAAGAACGTCTCCTGCCAGCTCCGGCTCGATGACGACAAGTACATACCAGGCTATCAGGAGCTGGCCGAGGCGATCCAGATGCATGGGGCCAAGGTGTTCCAGCAGATTCACCACGCGGGAAGACAGCCACACAACACTGAGGGCGTCATGCCGGCCGCGCCTTCGGCGATACCGTGTGGCTTCCTTCAGATTCCCGTCCGTGAGCTGACCTCGGACGAGGTATGGGACCTGGTCGAGAGGTTCTCGGAGACGGCGCTGCGAGTCCAGAAGTCGGGCATGGACGGCGTCGAGTTCCACGGCGCGCACGGCTATCTCATCGGCCAGTTCATGTCTCCCCATACCAACCAGAGGATGGACGAGTGGGGTGGCACCTTCGAACGGCGGATGAAGTTCCCCACCGAGATCATCAAACGCACCCGCGCCAAGGTGGGACCCAACTTCCCGCTCTGCTTCCGCTACAGCGCCATCGAGTTCGTGCCTGGGGGCCTGACCCTGGACGACGGCAGAGAGATAGCGCTGCTTGTGGAGAGTCTCGGGATAGACGTGCTGCACGTGAGCTGCGGCATCTACGAATCGATGCCGACACTGCTTGAGCCGATGCGCTTCGAGGAAGGCTGGCGCGTCTACATAGCGGAGGAGATCAAGAAGGCGGTGAAGATACCGGTCATCACCGTGGGGCAGATCAAGACACCAGCCTTCGCCGAGCGAATCCTTGAGGATGGCAAGGCGGACTTCGTCGCCCTGGGCCGGCCCCTCATCGCCGACCCGCAGTGGCCCACCAAGGCGCGCGAGGGGCGGGACGAGGACATACGGAAGTGCATCAGCTGCAACACGGGATGCATCGGGGGCCACGTGTTCTATGACCTGTACATGCGGTGCACGGTCAATCCCGTCGTCGGGCGGGAGCGAGAGGAAGGCTGGATTCACCTCAAGCCGGCGGAGAAGAAGAAGAAGGTGATGGTCATCGGGGCCGGGCCCGGGGGGCATGGAGGCGGCGCGGGTGGCGGCGCTCCGCGGGCACGATGTCACCCTGTATGACAAGGACGCCAAGCTGGGCGGGCAGTTGCGTATCGCCGCTGTCCCGTCCGGGAAGGACAAGCTCAACTACATCCTCGAGTACTACACCTCCCAGTTGCCCAAGGCGGGGGTGAAGATGGAAATGGGCAGGGAAGTCGAAGAGGGTCTGGTCAAGCAGGTCAAGCCGGACGTGGCCATCATCGCCACGGGGGCGGAAGCGCTGATCCCCGACATCCCCGGCGCCGACGGCCAGAGCGTGCTCAACTTCTGGGACGTGCTGTCCGGGAAAGCCAAGGTGCCGGGCGAGAAGGTCGTGGTCGCCGGCGGCGGTACCGTCGGCTGCGAGCTGTCGCTCCATCTGGCGGAGCAGGGCAAGAAGGTGACCATAGTCGAGATGCTGGAGGAGGTGGGCATCGACGAGGAGCCCATCACCCGGTTTGACCTCCTGTCAGAGCGACTGCCAAAGGCGGGGGTTGAGTTCCTCACCCAGCGGACGATTATCGATATTACCGACAAGGGCGTCACCGTTCTGGACCCCTTCGGGAGGAAGTCGCGCGTGGGGGCGGACAGCGTGGTCATCGCGCTCGGAACCAGGTCCGTCGAGACGCTGGAGGACAGGATTAGGGACGTGGTGCCGGAGGTGTATGTCATAGGAGACAGCAAGCAGCCGCGCAAGATCATCGACGCGACGTATGAGGGTGCTGCTGTGGCTCGCCTGATATAGGAGAAACCTGTCCTCTTGGGTGGTGTCCGGTAGGCAGCCGCGGGACAGCTGCTGCCTGGGCGGTCTCTGGGATGGGTGGATGCCGGGGGACGGGTGGGTCAAGGGCACGCACCAGATAGCCGGGGGCGGTCGCTCCTGTGGTGGTGATGTTGAGTTGGGACTGGTGCAGCGACCGCCCCCAGACTATGCTTTCCGCCTGTCGCGGCGACGCGCGGTCGCCTTCGGCGAGATTCCAGCCCGTGCTATAATGCGCGCATGGGTGAAGGAAGGATGACCGCGGCGGACGTGCTCGAGGTCCTCGCCGTGCTGGAAGGTGCGGGTGTTGGGGTGTGGTTGGATGGAGGTTGGGCCGTCGACGCGCTGGTGAGGAAACAGACCCGTGAGCACGCGGACCTCGATGTCGTGGTGGACCTCACCGGGATGGAGGCCGTACGACACGCGCTGGGGGCAATGGGGTTCACAGTCTCGGAGGACGAGTTGCCGACGAGACTGGCAATGACCGATGCGAGAGGCCGCAGCATCGACTTCCACACAGTCACCTTTGATGAAGAAGGCGGTGGAGTGCAGCGGCTACAGAGCGGTTCCTCCTACAGGTATCCTCCTGAAGGCTTCGCCGGAATGGGTGAGGTAGGCGGGCGAAGGGTGAAATGCCTTACCGCCGAAGTGGTGGCGGACTGCCACTACGGGTACCAGCCGGATGACAAGGACAGGCACAACATGCGCGTCTTGAGCCGGTGTCTTGGCATCGAACTCAGGGCCCCCTACGTGGACGACTGACGGCGCGCGGCGTGCTACCGTTCGCCCTGAGCCCGTCGGAGGGTGATCGGTCTCCCCCTCCCTCTAGCTCCCTCCCTCCAGGGGAGGGAGAACACGGTGGTTGTCCCGCGGGCGCCGCGGCGAGTGCGAAAAACCCTCTCCCTTGACGGGAGAGGGATGGGCCTGCCCTGAGCTTGTCGAAGGGGTGAGGGTGAAGCGTGTGCGGGTTGTGAGCGTGCGTGCGGGGCCGTTCATGCCCCTCACTTCGCTCGGGACAGGGTTCGACAAGCTCACCACGAACGGCAGATGGGCTCACCAGGAACGGGCGGCGTGCTACCGTTCGGCCTGAGCCTGTCGAAGGGTGAGCGGTCTCCCCCACACCTGTCATTGCGAGCGGAGCCGGAGGCGGAGCGAAGCAATCCCGGGTGGGAGTGGCACGGTGGCAGGCCCCGCGTCGAGATTGCTTCGGCGCTCTGCGCCTCGCAATGACAGAGGAAGTCTGGAGGGAGAACAGGTCCTCACTCCCTTGACGGGTACATCGGGGTAGCCTGGAGCATCTGCTCCAGGCCCGGGCGGAGCGGATGCTCCGCCCTACCCGTGTGTGGATGGGGAGCGTGGGCGTAGGGCCGTTCATGCCCCTCGCGTCGCTCGGCACAAGGTTCGACAAGCCTGTCCTGAGCTTGCCGAAGGGCTCACCACGAACGGCTGGCGTGCTACCGTTCGCCCTGAGCCTGTCGAAGGGTGAGCGGTCTACCCCACACCTGTCATTGCGAGCGGAGCCGGAGGCGGAGCGAAGCAATCCCGGCTGGGGTAGCCGGGTGGGGGCTCACGCCCCACCGCCGCGATTGCTTCGGCGCTCTGCGCCTCGCAATGACATGATGGGAGGTGATGCGGTGGCTACGGAGTGGGCTCCCCGCCGGAGCGTCAGCCCTTCTCCGCCATCACCTGCCCCAGCTTGACGTCCTTGCTCCTCCCCTTGAAGCGGTGCCGCGCACTCAGCAGGGCAACCTCCGCGCGTGGTCTGCCGGAGCCCGCAGCATAGCGGCCGCCGTGGTGGGTGTCAGGCGGTGGGTGCGCCTCGCGCGCCTAGTAGACCTCGTCGCCGATGAGGATGTTGACGTCGGCCGCCATCGGCATCCACTTGGCCATGAAGTCCTGGAACTTCTGCGAAGGGAGGTCCTTCTGGTTGAAGTCGTCCGGGCTGGCCAGATGCATGATGCCGACGTACTTGTGGGGGACGGCGCCGGTGAAGGAGCCGGCCATCTTGACCAGCTCGAACTTCTTCACCGACCCCAGGCCGTCGAGCAGGGGGCCCTTGTCCGACTTGACGTAGGCCTCGTACTGCTCTTCGGTCACGTCCGGCGCCAGGTTGTACATGATCACTACCTTCGCCATCCTATTTTCCTCCTTCAGCGACGGTGAAGCGCTCGCCTTGATGGGCCACGCGGAAGCGGGCGGACCGCTTGCATTCATCCCACCTCACAAGGAAGCCAGACTTGCTTCACGCGTGTGCGCCACGATGCGAAGCGGTCTGGCCTCGTCTGCCTCGCCACCGGTCGCGAAGCCCCCGACGCAACTTCGATGATGAGCTTCGCTGAGGACAGTATATACCACGGCGGGAGCGCGCGTGTCAACGGGAGAATGGGGCCGCTGGGCCCGCAAGTGTAGGGAGGGGGCTACAGCCCGGCGATGGCTAGGATGGCGGGGACGACTTCCTCACGGTTGATGGCCGTGATATGGACGCCGTCGCACATGCCCTCGTGCTTGATGGTGGCGACTAGCGCAGATCCTCCAGTAGCTCCTCTACCGAGTCGAAGGTGGTCACGCGGCCGGCTTTGATGTCTTCCTCTGCCTCCTGCTCGGCTCGCTGCCACGCGGCTGTCCAGAAGTAGGCCTGGCTCTTGTCGACCAGCTTCTTGGGGACCAGGATCGCTCTGTCGTCAATCACCTCTATCTCCACCAGGTCGCCTTCCTCGATCCCGAGCTGCTTGCGCGTCGATGCGGGAAGGGTGATCTGACCGTGCCTGGTCACTTTGCTGTATGCCACTCCACTACCTCCTAGGGGCGCTCCAGCGTCTCGTCGTGGCGCCCGATGTTGCGTAGCACTATTGTAGAATCCTGGACGTGGAAGGTCAGCCTGAGGGACCGGCTGACTCGGGCTTCCCAAACGTGTGGCGTCCCTTTGATCTTCTTCACCTTGAGCGCGGGGTATCGGATGTCGCTCGCCAGATTCCTGATGGCCTTGCGACCCTGTGCTTTCTCATTGTCGCTGAGCGCCTGCCATGCCTTCTTGAACCTGTCGGTTCGGGCAATTCTCATGCTGCGTTCTTTCAATCAGTACAAAACTAGTATATTACTAGATTCTGTGGATGTCAACTATGCGGACTTGATGTTTGCCCTGAGCCCTTCGGTCCACTCAGGACAGGCCTGTCGAAGGGCGAGCGGTGTCCCCCTCCCTCTAACTCCCTCCCTTGACGGGTACATCGGAGTAGCCTGGAGCATCTGCTCCAGGCTCGGGCGGAGCGGATGCTCCGCCCTACCCGTGTGTAAGGGTGGAGCGCGTGCGGACGGTGAGCGTGCGCGTGGGGCCGTTCATGGTTCGACAAGCTCACCACGAACGGCAGAGGGGCTCACCAGGAACGGGCGGCGTGCTACCGTTCGCCCAGAGCCCGTCGAAGGGTGAGCGGTCTCCCCCTCCCTCTAACTCCCTCCCTCCA
>JAXHUA010000035.1:0-3699 GCA_034189695.1 Chloroflexota bacterium
AGCCCCAGGTCGGCCCACGTCTTCATGTACGCCTTCCATAGCTGGTACCCCTTCTCCCCCGCAAGCTGCGTCGGCGATAACCTCTGGTTCAGCAGGAACGCCCGACCATCGCTGATGTGGTTGATCTTGCCACACGACTTCAACACCGCCGTCGGCCCCTTCTTGTCCAGCCCGGGACCAGGCGATATGCCTCCATCGTACAGCGCGTCGCCCAGCTTCCGGCCGTTGGGCAATGCCCCTACCACCGTCGAGTAGTGGATGTTCCCGCTCACGTTCTCCGGCAGCGCCGGCCATGGGTTCCCGCTCGGGTCCTTCAGCTCCCACGACCGCTTCGCCACATCCCTCAAACATCGCACCATCATCTCGTCGGCGTAGTCGTCGTCATTGCCCCACTTCGGCGCGTTCTTCACGAAGTCCAGCCGCATCTCCTCGTACCCATCCCAGCTCGCCTCCAGCGCGTCCATGAGCTGGTCCATGGTGTACTTCTTCTCATCGAACACCAGCTTCTTCACCGCCGCCAGACTGTCCGGGTTCTCCACCCACGTGAAGAAAGTCACCCAGCTATTGCCGCGCTCTGTCCCCGGCCTGATAATGTCCAGTCCGCTCTCAATCGACCGCTGCGATATCCCCGACAAGAATGGACGCCCAAAGAAGTCCGCATCCCGAACCCGGCCGAGAGTCATGGCCCGCGCCAGCGTCCCCATTATCCACCGCATCTGCTGCCGCCATGCCTCGTAAAGCTGCTCGAAATCGGTGAACTTCCGCGCATCCCCCGTGTGCGGCCCTATCTGCATCTTGAACACCGGATCGAACCCATCGAACAACGCATACTCAATCATCTTCGCCGTGTTCGCCGTCGCCATCGCCATGCGGCACGGCTGGAACCCGTCCCTCGTCGTCGGACACGGCGACATGCACGCCTGGTGCACCCACGTCCTCATCTCCTCCAGCGGATGGTGGTGCCAGTACATCCCGTTGGCTATCAGAACAGGGTCATTCCGTATCGACGGATACCCCAGCCCCTGCCGGATGCACTCGAACACCTCGCGCCATACCTCGTCCTTCACCTGCGGGTGCCACCGGAAAGCAAACGTCGGATTCGCCACCCGCACCATCCTCGCCGCCTGAAGGTAGGCCATGGTGCAATCGTTGCACGCATCGGAGCCATCCTGCTTCACCCCGCCTATCGTCCACACCCACGTCCCGGAAATCCCCTGCAATCCCTCACTGGCCCACCGGCCCAGGTTGATCCCCATGTCCGCTGCCCGAATAAGGTGCTCGCCCACCAGGTCGAGCGCCTCCTGAGGCGTTAGCCTCTTATCGATGTTCACGTCCTTCTCGTAGAACGGCCCGTGATAGTAGTCCGGCCGCGCCGGCCACGCCCCCTCGATGCTCTCATACCTCTTCAACACCTGTATGAAGTGGTCGAGCTGGATCGACTCCTGCAACGTCCGCGGCGGCTTCGCCGGCACCCGCTCGCACGCCTCCTCAATTCGGAGCAACTCCTCCTTGCGCTTCGGGTCCGTCTCGAAGTTCTCCGCCACGACCCGCGCCAGCCTCGCGTACCGCTTCGCCCATCGTATTGAAGCGTCAAGCATCTCGAGCATCGCCTGCCAGGTACGGATCTTCCGGTACTGCTCGGCGGCATCCACCGAGGCGCCGCTCTTCATCTCCGCCCTCATAGCATCCTGGCGCTCCTCGATTTCGGCTATGATGTCTTCGAAGCCGCGCTCGCCCTTCATGATGTACTCGTAGTTCACCCCCGCATATCCACCGCCGGAGAAGATCGGAATGCCCCAGCAGATCTGGCCCCCCATCACCTTCATGAGGTCTTCCGGGTCGAAGGTGTTGAGGAAGGTCCTCATCGGGCTTTCGTTCATCCAGTAGTCACCCACCTCGGCAAGAATCTTGAGATTCTCCTCCACCGGCTCAGGTATGATGTCGGGCTCGTTATAGGTGAGCTCAGCACTCGACCGAAACGTGCTCGGAGACTCCCCAAGAGAGCCAACAATCTGAGAGTAATCGGTAATGAAGATAGGGATGTTGTCCACTACATAGGCCTGCGTTCTCGCCAGGCGGAGGCAATTCGGCCACACCCCGGCGCTCGCCTTGTACCCTTCCGTGCGGATGAGTATCTCCTGCATCGATGCCTTCAGCCCCGGGGCGAAGGTGCCTCCGATCCGCCCCTTCTTCCAGATGCCCTTCCGCAGATAGTCCAGTCTCTTCGACCGTTTCTTCTCAGCGACCCACCACCACGCACGGTCCTTCTCAAGCTCCTCAAGCGGCCTATCGGGTGCTCTGCTCTGTTCCGCCAGTATGTCCGCCATTCCTTACGCCTCCTCTGCTTGAATATCAGGCGTTACTGCTCAGAAAGCAACCCATTCACTCGCTGCTCAGCACTCTCTGCTCCGACCACCCCTTTCTCGGCACACCCGAACCAGCGACTATAGGGACTGGGCGCGTGCGCCCAGTCCCTAATATTACACCTGTTTCGGCCAACTACCCCACCGCCATTACTCCCAAATAGCAGCCGTTGCCAGCCTCTGTTGGCTAACTCGCAATGATATCCGTCGCCACCCGTACCACAACCGCCGCCAGTGTATCACCGGGCCTTATCGTGGCACAATCACTTCTTCTGGAAACTGGAGCACTGCGATGCGTCCATCTCAGCCATCACCGGCTTGCCCATCCAGTACTCCTGCCTGGCATCGCGGCCCCTCAGCACGCAATCCCCCCACTCATTCGACTTCGCCTGTTGCGCTTCCGATAGCTGATCCTCAGGAATCGGGAAGTAGTTCTTGCATTCCTTGCACGTTGGCATTTATCAGTCCCTCCTAACCATGCGTATCTCCCACTCCCGCTTCACCCCTCGACGCGTTTTCAATACTCGCTGTAACTTCACTTCTGCTGTTGTTGCTCGAACGCCTGTTTCATAGGCCTCACTATGCGTCTGTAGCGAGGATCAGCCGTTTCAGTAGCGTCTGTGTCGATGAATGTCTGCTCCTCATAGTGCGTGCATTTGGCTGCATCACGCATGCCGTACGTCTGATACGCGTTCTCACCCTCAAGAACGAATTTCGGCGGGTCTTGGCTGATGTCGGAGCCAAACCGCAGCAGATCACAGTTGCCGACACCGCTCAGGTCGTAGGGCGTTTCGAGGAAATGCTTGCATTTGGCACACGCGACGTCCGGCATCCTGTCTCTCTCTTCAACGCTCTTTCCCTCCAAGGACGGACGCCCACCCATTCGCCGCTGCTCAAGCATCTGGGCCCAGTCATCTTCTTTTGACCTCGCCATGGTCTACCTCCCTTCTCCAGAGTTGAGCTAAGTTGTCCTCTTTTGTACTTTTTGCAGCGTTGTACAGTATACACCCACCCCCCTGGATGGTCAATTGTCTCGCTTGTGCCACCTGCCACACCAACCCAAATTGGGCCGGCAACTCAAGGCACTGCCGATCATTCTCCTTCGGACGCCCACCCCACCTCGGCGAGGCATCTCTCGTCTTCCTTTCGGAGTCGGTCGCGCGATTTTCCGAAGCAGTAGCCCCCCCCCGCTCAGCGCGGGGGGGGGCTTTCGTCCTCCAACGGCGTCTGTCTCTACCCGAGACCCTGCACCGTCCTCTGAATGATGTTGTCCTGCGTCTTGCGACTGATGTCCACAAAGTGCGCGCTGTACCCAGCCACTCGCACTATCAGCTCC
>JAXHUA010000036.1:0-2785 GCA_034189695.1 Chloroflexota bacterium
ACACCCACTCCTCGCTTTCAGGGCCGGGGTCGGTGCAGTTCTCGTAGCTGGTGCAGTTCCCATCGTACCAGTAGAAGAACTTCGCACCGGCTATGTCACCGGCGCCGAGGCCGTCAATCACGCTGATAGTCACGTTCCCGCCGTATGCCTCACCCGTCGTCGGGCTGGTTATCTGTGGCTGCGGCGGGTCGTTGGCCACGCCGATGCACATGGTACCATTCCCCTCCAGCCCGTGATTGTCCGTCACATTCGCCTTCACCACGTGGTAGCAGTCCTCAGCCCCGCTCGTGTCCCACTCAACGCTCCACGTCATGTTGCCGTCCGGCTCGCAGTCGTCATCAATCCACACCCACGTCCCGGCGCAATCGGTCCCGTACGGACACTCGTTCGACGTGCTATCGCAGTAGTAGAACGAAACGCAGTCATCGCTGATGTCCTCTCCCACATCGAAACCCACGTCCTCCACCCGCAGCGTTACGTTCCCGCTCACATCATCACATTCATCAGGCTCCACAAACACCAGCTCCGGCACGTGGGTCCCCAGCCCCACGCAGTACTCGCTGCTGTTTCCAGTCAGCCCGTGCTTGTCCGTCATCTCCACCAGCACGCGGTGGCAGCAGTCCGAAAACTGGGTCGTGTCCCACTCCAGCGTCCAGTACCGCCCCGCATCCTCGTGCTGTACCACCGTCCCCGGTATCTCGCTCCACCCAGAGTCGCAGTCGCAGTCCAGCCCGGCGTAGCAATACATGAACCGCACACTGCTACTCCCCTCGCCCAGGTCGATGTCCATCCCCTGGTCCGTCGTGTTCCCATCCACCGCCGACAGCGTCACCACACCACCGAGGGTGGTGTTGCCACAGTCGGTGAACTCGTCCCACGCCGGCTCTACTATCTCCGGCTCAGGATTGTTCTTCGACAGCTCCACGCTCCTGGTGGCGTTGCCGACCTGCGCCTGGTCATCCTCCATCTGCACCCCGATGATATAGCAGCAGTCGGGCAGGGCTGACACGTCCCACACGACGCTGCAATTGCCCACACCATTGCGCACACCGAGGCTGCGGACAGTCGACTGCGCGACACATTGCTGCACCTCCGTCCAGGTGCTGCCGTCATCGTCGAACCCGTTGCAGTTCACGTCGTAGTAGTACCAGAAGTCGCAGCGCACGATGTCCCCCTCGCCACTCAGGTCCTCCGCCTCCACCAGCACGCAGCCCTCGCTTAGCTGCTCCCCCTCGTCGGGCGAGGTGAAGCTCGGCTGGGGCGGCGAGTTCCACGGCTCCACGTACCCGGCCTCTACCGCGTCAAGGTAAATCCGGGACGGCCACGGCAGTATCCTCACGTACTGCGTCGACGCCAGCCCCCCAGCCCCAAGGTCGAAGGAACTCACCGCAGACCCTGTTCCCAGAGACTGCCACAAATCTCCGTCCCAGGCGTACACCGCGTACACGCTCGTGCCCTTGCCGTGCACCGTGAGGTCGTCCCCCGGCCCATCGTACACCTCCTCCCCATCTCCCAGGTCGAGATCAAGATAGCCGTTGTACTCCAACCGAGCGTAGCTCGAATCGGGCGCCCCCACGGCAAACGTCGGGTCCTTGACCCGATACGAGTGCCACACCGCATCCGCCCACGGGTCCCCGGCGCCCGACACCATGGTCGGCACCACAAACAGTGCGCTGACCGCAGCAACCAGGAACAACACCACGGTCACAGTGGCCAGCCGCCAAGCCCTGGGATACTTTCCTCTCACTCTAGTCATCCTGCGCCTCCTGAGGTCTGCCGTAGTCTCCCACCGCAATCACACCAGCCCCTCTCTCCAAACACACAATGCCAGCCACCCCGGAAGGCCGGAGCGCCGACACGTGACGATAGCATATGGCACTATCGCATAAGATATACCACGTCTCCGCTTATTTGTCAATACCTGTACTTATCTGCGACTATTGCTCATGCTTGCGCGACGGGTGAGAGTGCAGCGTTTCATCATCCGCCGCGCCTCCGCCTTCGCGCCACCCCACCGGGATTGCTTCGTCGCTGTCACTCCTCGCAATGACAGGTGGGTGGCTGTCGCTCCTCGCGACGGCAGATGGCACCGCGGCGAGAGCGAAAAAGCCCTCTCCCTTGAGGGGAGAGGGTCCGGGTGAGGGTGGAGCAACGCGGGCAGCCTCGTCCACACATGCCACCAGCGCCGCGGCGAGAGCGAAAAGGGGCTCACCACGAACGGCTGGTGCGCCCATCACCACGTGCTTCCCAACCGTTCGCCCTGAGCCCTTCGACAAGCTCAGGACAGGCCCTGTCGAAGGGTGAACGGTGCAGACACGCTTCCCCCTCCCTCTGACTCCCTCCCTCCAGGGGAGGGAGAACCGGGATTGCTTCGTCGCTGTCACTCCTCGCAATGACAGGTGGGTGGCTGTCGCTCCTCGCGACGGCAGATGGCGCCGCGGCCAGCACGAAAAAGCCCACTCCCTCGACGGGAGAGGGTTCGGGTGAGGGTCGAGCAACGCGGGCAGCCTCGTCCACACATGCCACCAGCGCCGCGGCGAGAGCGAAGAAGGGGCTCACCACGAACGGCAGGTTGGTCGCTGCCGCTCCTCGCAATGACAGGTGCAGCCTTGTCAGCGCGCGCCACCAGCGCCGCGGCGAGAGCGAAGAAGGGGCTCACCACGAACGGCAGGTAGGTGGCTGTCGCTCCTCGCAATGACAGGTGCAGCCTTGTCAGCGCGCGCCACCAGCGCCGCGGCGAGAGCGAAAAAGCCCTCTCCCTTGAGGGGAGAGGGTCCGGGTGAGG